>CABRSG010000001.1 GCA_902473545.1 uncultured Lachnospiraceae bacterium
CCGCTCTCGTCCGTGAACGCAAATTCCTCTTCATCAGAACCGAGCGCCTCGATCAGACTCTCACGGAATTCATTGCTCACGTTTACATTTCCGCTCTTCGACTGGATAACATAGCGGCTGCACACAGCCACCGATTCGCCGTTCCGGGAGACAAGCCCTTCCTCACTCACCTCATAATCCTGTCCGTCTGCGGTAAACTCTCCGCCGCCCTTCGAAAGCGCAAACAGCGCGCCGTACTGGAATTCCGGCGAGAAGGTCGTGCTGCTGCTCTCCGCGCTTACAATGTCGAGGTAAGCTGCGCCGATCACCTTGTCACCGTCTTTGATGGAATAAAGCCCGTCGCTTTCCTTCACAACATCATAGGTGCCGGTTCCTGCAGTGATGGAATCCTTCTCCTGCTGGATCGCAAGTACCGTCATCGCCTGCGCCACAGTGCCGTAAGCCTCATCAAGCTGAAGGTAACGGAATTCTTTGTTCTCCGTCACTCCCACATACTCTTTCTTAATATATTCCCGGCGATAGAATACCTCATCCTGCCCGTAGGGGCTGATCAGCCCGCCGATAAAGGAAAACACAAACATAAGTATCAGAATAACCATACCGGTCACGGCAAGACGGTTGCGGAAAAAGCGCTTCGCCACCATCGCTCCCGGGGACAGCACTTTCACGCGGCGGTCGTCATTTAAGGAATATTGTTCCTCGCCGCCTGCATTTGTATTCTTCATTTCTTCAGACATACTGCTCCCCCTTTCTACGAAATGCGCACGCGCGGGTCAACCACAGCGTACATGATATCTGCCAGCAGGTTGCTCACCAGCGTCAAAATTGCCATAAACGTCAGATAAAACATAGAAAACGGAATATCTCCGGCAATCATTGCCTGGTAAGAGGTATATCCAATGCCCGGAATCGCGAACAGCGTCTCCGTGATAAGCGCGCCGGAGAACAGTCCCGGCAGGGAATTTCCAATGATCGTTACCAGAGGGATCAGCGTGTTGCGGAACGCATGATGGTAGATAACCTTGCTCTCGCTGAGACCTTTTGCGCGTGCGGTACGGATGTAGTCGGCATTTAAGACCTCCAGCATATTCGTTCTGGTGTAGCGCATCAGCGAACCGACGCTGATTACCACCAGCGTGACGATTGGAAGCACAAGATGGTGCGCCATATCAAGAATACGCCCAAACGAATCCAGGTTATTATAATTGCGTCCCGTCAGACCAATCAGGTCAAACCAGCCGAGTTTTACGGAAAATACAAGTTTAAGCAGGCTGGCAAAGAAGAAGGTCGGCAGAGAGATCCCGGCAAGCGCGAACACCGTGATCGCGTAGTCCGCCTTGGAATACTGCTTTGTCGCCGCGATAATGCCGAGCGGGATTGCAATAATCAGCTCCAGGATCAGCGCGATAGCGCCCATCACAAAGGAAACGCCGATTACCTTCTGAAACTGCTCCACAACCGGAACGGTGAATTTCCAGCTATCGCCGAAGTTGCCGCGAAGCATTTCGCCGAGCTGCATGAAAAAGCCCGGAATGATGCCGACGTCCATATGGTACTGGGCATTTAACTGCGCCAGCCATTCCTGGTAGCTTTTCGAGCCGGGCTGCTGGCTGAGCTGCATCGCCATCGTTTCTACATAGGAAGCAGGGAGGCAGCGCATCAGTGTGTAAATAATGAAACAGACAAAAAACAGAATAACGACTGAGAGTGCCAGACGCTTCGTAATATATTTACGCATTCATTTTCCTCCTTTATTTATACAGTAAAAAAGCTCTGCATATAAGACAGACGTTTGCATCCCACAATCCAAGCGACTGCCTTATATGCAGAACAGCAAAAAATGCATATAGGCAATTAAAATCTACTCTGCGGCGGAAACGCCGCAGAGCAACCCTCATAATTTCAGGGATTCAATTTTAAGTGTCTTTAGTTAAGCTCCATCTTCTCGATATCGTTGTACCATAACCAGTAGGTTGTGATATCCGGAGTAACGGTATCCATGTTTACACGCTCCGTAGAGAAGATCAGGCAGTTCTGACGCTGGTAAACCGGAACCTCAGTCGCCCAGTCTACGATTCTGTCCAGACACTCTTTGTAGATGATCTTACGGTATGCCTGGTCGGTGGACTGACGCGCAGCCAGGATCAGCGCGTCAAGCTCTGCATCCTCGATAGCGTAGTAGTTGTTGCTGCCGCCCGGGTTCTTTCCGCCGTTTGCAACGTCGGAGTAGTAGATCTGGTACATATCCGGATCTGCCGTTGCCTGCCATGCCATTGTCCACATTTCTGCGGTTCCTGCATCCAGGTTGTTTCCGATGGTAACTGTACCGTCGGAGAGATCGGTAACGATCAGGTTGAAGCCGATGGTTGCCAGTGCATCCTTTGCCAGTGTAAGGATCATGAAGTTCGGGTGATCGCCGATGCCGCTGCCCGGGATCATGATTTCATATTCCAGAGACGCGCCTTCCGGAGCCGCTGTCAGCTTGCCGTCCTCTACGGTGTAACCTGCCGCCTCAAAGAAGCCAAGCGCCGCCTGCAGAGCTGCCGCATACTTCTCGTCCTCTGTCATATCGTCTGTGTAGATCGGATTACCGTTTACGTCTGTAGAGAATGCGATCTTGTAGCCCTCGTCGGTAACACGCGGTGCTGCCCAGGAGGTATCGGAGATCGGGTAGTTGATCACGTTTGCCCACTCGCCGTAGTAGGAATCCATAGCCACGTCGCGGTATACGGACAGAACAGTTGCAATACCCTTACGCAGATTCTTGGAAGCGTCGGAACCCGGTTCGCCGCCAACGCATACGTTCTTCGCATTGATACCGATGTAGCCGTATCCAAGGTTTGCCACGGTCTTGATGGTGATCACGTCGCCGTCAAAGTCCTCGCTGCCGCCGTTCAGTGCGGTCATCTCATCGATCGTGTCAAGGCTGAAGGACGGACTTGCAATATCCAGTGTGCCCGCGCCTACGCCGCTTGCTTTATCTGCTTCCTGTACGAACTGGAAGTTGATGTATTCGATCTTCGGCTCGCCCTTGTAGTACAGCGGATTTGCCTTTACGGTTGCAACGCCGTTCTCATAGCTTTCGAAAGTGTACGGACCAGCGCCCAGCGGCTGTGTCGTGTGAGACTTCACGCCGGAGAGGTCGCCCTTCGGGAAACCGAAGTTGTTGTTGTCAACGTCAAATGCTTCTTTATCGCCATAGTAATGAAGCGGAGCGATGAGGGAGGTTAACTGGTAGATCGCCGTAGCGTCAACAGAGGTTGTGGTGATCGTCATCGTATAATCGCCGGTCTTCTTGATGCCGGTGATGGACGGAGCGGATTCGCCTGTCTCCACACCAATGCTGTATGCGTCGTAGTCTTCCATCAGGTCCTGAAGCGTAGCGTCTGCCTTTTCTGTGTCAGACATTGCAAGATAGTCGCCCTCATAAGCCTCTGCCATAGCCTTGAAGAAGTCTGCGGCTGTTGCGCCTTCATCCAGTGTGTAGCCCCAGTTTGCCGCACATGCTGCAACAGAGTCGCCCTCTGCGTTGTAGCCTGCTGCGATCACATAGTCTACGATAGACTGTGCAAACGCCTCACCTGCCTGGTTCAGATCTGCCCAGAATGCAGTCTGTGTAGCCTCATCCCAGTATGTGAAATCGGTATTTTCCTCACCGGCTGCTGTCAGCAGGCTGAACAGGGATTCCATACCGCTGCGGTACTCGGTCATGCCCTCGATCGGAAGTGCAAACACGGTGCTGTTTCCGTCGTAGGTCGGGTCGCAGTATACATAAAGTGAGAAGATCGCGTCGTCAATGGTCATCGGCTCGCCGTCGGACCATACAAGGTCGTCTCTCATCGTGATATTATAATCTACCGTTCCATCTTCATTTTCCACGATCTCGCAGTCTGCGATTCCGTAGTAGGTGTAATCCGTGCCGTTGTACTCACGTGTTTCACCCTCGATACCGTTCAGGATAACCGCACCCTCACGGTCTGCCTCCAGAAGGAACGGGAACAGCATTCTTACAACGTCCTCATCGGGCACTGCAGTGTAGAAGAACGGAGAAAACTTTCCGTCCATAGCATCTTCGCCGTATACCAGCGTGTTTGCCGCTTTCTCAGCAGCTTCAGTAGCTTCACTTACCGCTTCGGTAGCAGCTTCTATGGTTTCTTCAGCAAATACACTTGCCACGGAACCAAAGCACATACCTGCCGTCAGTGTAAGCGCTAACAGTTTCTTAACATTAAACATACATTATATCCTCCTTGTGTGTATTTGAAACTTACTTGCAATTATACTGTTTTTTAGACAAATTGTCAATTGGCGATACCTGTAAAAACCAATTTTTAGAAAATCTGTATACCCACAGCGCACAAAGGCACGCCATTGTCTCCAAAACAAGAAATAGTACCGCCATGCCAGCCGCACTTTCTGTGCCATTTCGCACAAGATAGATCATTTCACCCAGCATATTCACCCCCGCAAAGGATGCCGTAAGCTGCGATCGCATCGGAATTTTCTTCACCGCCGCTTCATATTGATATTCTCGCAGAGAATTTCCCGCCGAAAGCAGCGCAAACAGCGCCGTCCCCAGGCTCGCCGCCGCCACCACCTGCGCCGCGTACGGCAGCAGCACGTAAAAGCAATTCGCCATGCCCGGCGCCGGGATGCAGCCGTTTGTGATCATCGCCGCCATCATCACCGCCCAGACCGCACCCAGCCTTATCGCCGCCGTCTTCCATTTTATATTCGCTTCATCAAACACATATTGCTTTCCGGTATAGATATATTCCCCTTTTTCATTCTTTTTAAACGCGTCCAGATGGGCGCGGCGTCCTTTTTTCCTTCCCGCCATTTTTCGTTTCCTTTCTCTGAAAGCGCAGTTTCCCGCGCCGCTTTCCGTGGTTTGCAGAAGCTTTTTACGTACATTTATATCATCTTCTTACGGTCTTTGCAGCGAGTGCAAAGACCTGTCTGAACTGTTACCATTTATTTCGTTGTAATGTAAGAACCATATCCTATAATAAAGCCCTTGTCAATCGGAAAATTTCTGGTATACTATATGAAGCGATGCCAGGAAGTATAAAACACGCAGAAATCCGAAAGCATCACTTGTTCAAATCATTCAGGAAGCTATATTAGGAAAGAGGGAAACATATGAATCAGGAAAAAATCCGCAACATCGCCATCATTGCCCATGTCGACCACGGAAAAACAACACTGGTGGACGAGCTGCTGAAACAAAGCGGCGTATTCCGCGAAAACCAGGCGGTTGCCGAGCGCGTCATGGACTCCAACGACATCGAGCGCGAGCGCGGCATCACGATTCTTTCAAAAAATACCGCCGTATATTACAAAGACTACAAAATCAACATCGTAGACACCCCGGGGCACGCCGATTTCGGCGGCGAGGTGGAACGCGTTCTGAAAATGGTGGACGGCGTTATCCTCGTCGTTGACGCCTTCGAAGGCTCCATGCCGCAGACAAAATTCGTGCTGCGCAAGGCGCTGGATCTCGATCTTCCGGTCATCGTCTGTATCAATAAGATCGACCGTCCGGAGGCAAGACCTGCCGAGGTTATTGACGAGATTCTGGAGCTGTTCATCGACCTGGACGCCTCCGACGAGCAGCTTGACTGTCCGTTTATCTACGCCTCCGCAAAAGCGGGCTACGCCGTGCTGGAGTTATCCGACGAGCACCGCGACATGACACCGCTTTTTGAGACGATCATCAACTATATCCCGGCTCCGAAGGGCAACCCGGACGCGCCGCTGCAGGTGCTTATCAGCACCATCGACTACAACGAATACGTCGGTCGTATCGGCGTCGGCAAGGTGGACAACGGTTCCATCCGCGTCAACCAGGATGTTGTGCTGGTAAACCATCACGAGCCGGACAAGCAGAAAAAAGTAAAAATCAGCAAGCTCTACGAGTTTGACGGTCTGAACAAGGTGGACGTAAACGAGGCGGGCACCGGCTCCATCGTTGCCATCTCGGGCATTGCCGACCTTCATATCGGCGATACGCTCTGCTCTCCGGAGCATGTGGAGTCCATCCCGTTCCAGAAGATTTCCGAACCGACCATCGCCATGCACTTTATGGTAAACGACAGCCCGCTCGCCGGGCAGGAGGGCAAATTTGTGACCTCCCGCCATCTGCGCGACCGCCTGTTCCGCGAGCTTAACACAGATGTCAGCCTGCGTGTGGAGGAAACCGAGGAGACCGAGTGCTACAAGGTATCCGGGCGCGGCGAGCTGCATCTTTCTGTTCTGATCGAGAATATGCGCCGCGAGGGTTACGAATTTGCAGTGAGCAAGGCGGAAGTGTTATATAAGCAGGACGAGCGCGGCAAAAAACTGGAGCCGATGGAAATTGCATATGTCGACGTTCCCGAGGAATTTTCCGGTACCGTTATCAATAAGCTGAGCAGCCGCAAAGGTGAGCTGCAGGGCATGAGCCAGGGAAGCGGCGGCTACACCCGTCTGGAGTTTTCCATCCCGGCGCGCGGTCTGATCGGCTACAGGGGCGAATTCCTCACCGACACCAAAGGAAACGGTATCCTGAACACCACCTACGACGGCTACGGTCCCTACAAGGGAGATATCCAGTACCGCAAGCAGGGTTCTCTGATCGCCTTTGAATCCGGCGAGTCCGTCACCTACGGTCTGTTCGCCGCCCAGGAACGCGGCACCCTCTTTATCGGACCTGGCGAAAAGGTGTACTCCGGCATGGTCATCGGACAGAACGGCAAGACCGACGACATCGAGCTGAACGTCTGCAAGACCAAGCATCTGACAAATACCCGCGCCTCCGGCTCCGACGACGCCCTCAAGCTGACGCCGCCGCGCGTCCTCAGCCTTGAGCAGGCGCTGGAGTTCATCGACACCGACGAGCTTCTGGAGGTTACTCCGAAGAGCCTGCGCATCCGCAAGAAGATCCTTGATCCGACCATGCGCAAGAGAGCGGCATTTAAGAAAAACAATCAATAATAACAGAAGAACAGCGGCACATCACTGCCGCTGTTCTTCTGTTATTAATCGACTGAAAATCCTGCAGAAATAATTTATTATTCCCTTGATGGCGCAAAACCAATGGTTCCCCCCTCAAATAGCTCCACCGGCAGAATCTCTTTTCTGACCGGAAGCGAAGGATCCTGCAGGCGGGTGAGCAACAGACGGGTAGCGGCAATTCCCAGGCTGTTCTCCGGTTTGCTGGAGATACTGGAGAGCTGCATCAGATACGGAATGCTGGCTGTCAGATTATCAAACCCGATAATCGACACGTCTCCCGGAATACGGATCTTTCTGCTTCTCAGACAATTCATGGCGTGATACGCCATCTGGTCGTTGAAAGAAAATATCGCCGTATAATCCGCCGGGAATATCAGCTCATGTACCCGGTTCTCTTCTACCGCCGCCAGAAATTCCGCCGACGGAATAATCCGGATATTTCCCTCCGGAATACAGGCATCGCGCAGCGCCGCCAGCAATCCCTCTTCCCGCAAAGGCTGGGCGCCGTTATCAAGCGCTCCCGCCAGATAAAGAATTTTCCTGTGCCCGTAATCCGTCAGAATTTTTCCGGCAAGATAACCGCCCGCATAATCGTCGCAGCACACGCTGTCCACCGGCATATCCGGCAGGTCGCGCCCTACCAGGATAATCGGCGTGTGCACCTGCAGGCTGCGCAGCACCATCTGCTGGTCATACATCAGCGGGAAAAAGAGAATTCCATCCACATAATGGGAAAGCGCCGTATCCAGAATCTCCATATTTGAATTCCCGTCTTTGTCCGTACACAAAATGATGACATTATAGCCCTGTGTTTTCAGCAATTCGTTTACCTGTGCAATAATTTCTGTGTAATATTGGTTCTTAATATCGTCAATGATAATGGCAATCAGATTGCTTCTTCTTTTTCTGAGAGAAGACGCAAGATTATTCCGAATATAGCCCAGCTCGTTCGCCGTATCCCGCACCTTCTGACTCGTCTCTTCTGAAAGACGCATATCTCCGCGGAGCACGCGGGACACCGTATTGATAGAAACCCCGCAGGCATCTGCAATATCCTTTAACGTAACACGATGATTTGCGCTCTGCATAAAAACTCCTTCTCTTTCTCATATTCCAGGCGTCGAACTCTTTAATTAAAGACAAAAGATGCCTTACGGCTCCCAGGGCCATTCATCCGCCATCGCGCAGGCACGACGTGGATTCAGGCCTTATGCCCCTGGCATTATTATCATATCATATCCCCCGCGGATATTGAACAGATATTTTTCTGCGCTATTTTTGCACAACACTTTATACAAAAACACCATATTGTTTTTGTTGAATATGTTAAAACGACCAAAATATTTAAATTTAATCTTGACAAATTGTAAGAATAACGTTAACCTAAATACAACAAATACAATTTTCTACAAGAAAGGAGTACATTTATGAACAAAAAATTAGTTACAGGCGCACTTGCTGCGGCAACAGCACTCACGATGGCTTTCGGCGGCACTGCGCTGGCGGAGGACGGATCCACCCAGGGAACCAACACTTTTGTGGACGGTGGAACAGACATGGAATTCTGGACCTTCCAGGAACTTCACGTAGCATTCTGGACCTCTATGGCAGATGTATGGAATGAGCAGAATCCCGACAGACCGATCAACCTTACCGTTACCACAGGCGAATCCCATTCCCTGCACAGCAAGCTGCTGATCGCGTGCCAGGCAGGCGATGGTGCACCGGACATGGCAGATATCGAAATCGGCTACTACGGTTCCTTCCTGAAAGACGGTTATCTGGTTCCGATCAACGATGCTGTAGAACCTTACCAGGATGACGTTGTTATGTCACGTGTCACTATGTACGGTGATAAAGAAGGCAACTACTACGGCGTAGATTTCCACCTTGGTGCTACCGTTACTTACTACAACATGGACATCATGAACGAAGCAGGCATCGACCCGGCTGACATCGTAACATGGGATGATTATGTAGAAGCAGGCAGAACTGTTCTGGAAAAGACAGGCAAGCCGATGTGTGCAGTAGAGACCTCAGACCTCTTCCTCCCGCAGTGTATGCTTCTTGAAAAAGGCGTACAGTACGTGGATGCAGATGGAAATCCGCAGATTGCAACAGACGAACACGCTGAAGTTATCAATTACATCAGATCCATGCTTAACGAAGGCATCTGCATTATCGCACCGGGCGGCGGATTCCACACAGAAGAGTGGTATGGCTACCTCAATGGCGGCAACGTTGCATCTATTACAATGCCGCTGTGGTACATGGGACGTTTCACCGACTATTGCTCAGATCTGAATCAGAAGATGGGTATCTACCCGATTCCGGTATGGAACGAGGGCGATACACGTGAAGTTCTTCAGGGCGGTACCGGAACATCCGTTATCAAAGGCACAGAAAACGAGCAGCTTGCAAAAGACTTCATCGCATTTGCGAAGCTCTCCGCAGAAGGCTGTACATATGAATGGGAAGAGCTTGGATTTGACCCGATCCGTACCGAACTCTGGGATGACCCGGCTATCACGGAAAACACGGACAACAAGTTCCTGTCCTACTTCCTCACAAATCCGTTTGATATTCTGAAAGCAAACGGAACGGATATTACGGCACCGGATATCTCTGGTTCCTATTCCGCTACATACAGCACTCTGGTATCCACAACCTATTCAAATGCATTTGAATTCTCTGTAGATCAGGATGCAACTGAACTGCTTCAGGGTGAACAGGATAGTGTTATTTACTAAATCTTTACGGATTTTCTAAATGAAACGCATATACCAAAACAGGGGTGTCGTAGGCAGAGCCTGCGGCACCCTTTTTAGAAACGGGAGGAGCATAGAATGAAAAGCGAAAAGAAAAGCTTATTAAAAAAATTCCTGTATTCGCAAAAAGTGGCGCCATACGTATTTGTCGCACCGTTTATTATTACATTTCTGGTATTTTTTGCCTATTCCATTGTGAACATGGTAATCATGAGCTTCCAGAATGTTGCTGGTGCTAATTCCACTTTTGTCGGATTAAAGAATTATTCGATCGTATCAAATGCCGTATTTATAAAGAGTCTGAAAAACAGTATCTTCTACACCATTGTCTCCTGCGCGCTGATGATCCCGATCCCGATGGTGCTTGCCATCCTTCTGAACAGCAAGCATATGCGCTGCAAGAGTACCTTCCGCAGTATCCTGTTCATTCCGGCTCTGACCTCAGTCGTTGTGGCAGGTGTTGTGTTCCGTCTGATGTTCGGAGAACTGGAAGGCTCCTTTATGAACCAGGTAATGTCTGTTTTCGGCGTTGGTCCGCTGGTATGGCTGCGTCAGCCTGTAACAGTATGGTTCACACTGTTCTTCCTCTGTCTGTGGAGATGGACCGGTGTAAACATGATGTACTATCTGTCCGGACTTCAGCAGATCCCCCAGGATCTTTATGAATCCGCTTCCATTGACGGAGCATCCGCACTGCAGCAGATGCGTTTTATCACCATACCGCTCCTGAAACCAACCACGATCTACGTGCTTACAATTTCCATTTTCGGCGGCATGGCAATGTTCTCCGAGAGCTACATGATCTTCAACGGAAACAAGTCTCCAAACAACGTAGGAACTACGCTCGTTGGTATGCTTTACCGTATGGGCTTCGAACAGAACCAGCTTGGCATCGCAAGCGCGATCGGCGTAATTTTCCTGTTAATCGTACTGATCGTCAATCTGTTCCAGCTCCGTCTCAACGGCACGTTCGGAAAGAAAGGAGAGTAAGACTATGTCAATGAAGAGAAAAACACAAATCTGTTCCATCCTGCTAATTG
Source organism: uncultured Lachnospiraceae bacterium (assembly GCA_902473545.1). GTDB lineage: Bacteria > Bacillota > Clostridia > Lachnospirales > Lachnospiraceae > Marvinbryantia. The sequence continues at coordinate 10,805 of CABRSG010000001.1, forward strand.
TATTGTTTGTAATAATCGCAGTGATCACGCTTCTTCCGCTTATGCTGCTTGCAGTGTCTTCCCTGCGTCCGGGTTCGGATCTGATGCGTTACGGACTGAACTTTTCTATTGACTGGTCAAGCGCCAATTTTGATGAATACAAAATGCTGTTCAGCGGAGCCAACAACTACTTTACCTGGTACCGAAACAGTCTTGTCATCACGGTGGTGCAGGTGGCTCTCGCCCTGTTCCTCAGCGCATGCGTAGGCTACGGTTTCGCAATGTACAACTTTAAGTTTAAAAATACGCTCTTTTTATGCGTGCTGCTTGTAATGATGGTTCCGAACGAAGTAATCCTTCTTCCGCTGTACCGTCTTGTACAGAAAATGGGTCTTATGAACAGTATGTGGGGCATTATTCTTCCGTATATTGTTGTACCGATGCTGGTATTCTTTTTCCGTCAGTATCTGTCCGGCATCCCGCGCGATTTTCTCGACGCAGCGCGTGTAGACGGCTGTACGGAGTACGGAATTTTCTTTAAGATCATGGTTCCGCTCATGAAACCCTCCTTCGCGGCAATGGGAATCTATCAGGGCATGCAGAGCTGGAATAATTTCCTCTGGCCCATGATCGTTATCAATGATATTAACAAGATCACGCTTCCGGTCGGTCTGCAGAGCCTGCTTTCCCCGTATGGAAACAATTACGATATCCTGATCGCCGGTTCCTGCTTCGCCATCATACCGATCCTGATTCTGTTTATCTGCTTCCAGCGTTACTTTATCGAAGGTATGACCGCGGGCGGCGTAAAAGGATAAGCAATGATACCCGATTGAAAGGAGACTGGATCATGAGTGACAGCATGTTGAAATTATACGGAACCCGCCAGCGGGTGACCGGCAGACGCGATCCCATGATTTACGGACACTTTATCGAGCATTTTCACCGTCAGATTTACGGCGGCGTGTATGACCCCGGCAATCCGCTCTCCGATGAGGACGGCTTCCGCCTGGACGTCATCGACGCCATGCGGAAAATAAAGGTACCCATTCTGCGCTGGCCAGGCGGCTGCTTTGTCTCCTCCTACCACTGGAAGGACGCCGTCGGCGAAAACCGCAGTCCCATGTTTGACAAAGCATGGCGCGTGGAAGATCCAAATACCTTTGGAACTGATGAATATATCCGTCTCTGCCGCAAAATCGGCTGCGAACCGTATATCTGCACAAACGCCGGTACCGGTACCGCCGAGGAAATGAGCGATTGGGTAGAATACTGCAATCTGGAAAACGAGGGGCAGTATGCAAAATGGCGGATTCAAAATGGTTTCCAGCAGCCTCATAAGGTGCGCTACTGGAGCATCGGCAACGAAAACTACGGCTTCTGGGAGATCGGCGCCAAAACAGCCGGCGAATGGGGACATCTCGTCTGCGAAACCGCCAAAATGATAAAGCATGTGGACCCGGACACCGAGCTGACAGCGGCGGCGCTCACGGACTTAAATTGGAACGTCCGTCTGCTGGAGAGCAGCGGACAGTTTCTGGACTGGATCTCCATCCACGAATACTGGGATGCCATCCAGCAGACGAACGATTATGCGGACTACGGGGCAGTCTGCGCATACACAAACAATATAGACCATTCTATCCGGGAGGTGCACGGTCTGCTCACAGCTATGAAGCTGGATAAGAAAATCCGCATCGCGTTTGACGAGTGGAACTTGCGCGGCTGGTACCATCCCAACGTGCATACCATCGAGCAGGGCCGCACGAAAGAGGATTATCTTTACCCGCGTGATAAAAACGATGACAACAGCAGGTATACGATGGCGGACGCGGTGTTTACCGCCTGCTTCCTGAACGCCTGCAACCGACACTGCGATATTGTGGGAATGGCAAACTTTGCGCCCATTGTGAACACCCGGGGCTGTATTTTCACGTATCCAGAGGGCATCGTACTGCGCACGACCTACCATGTATTCGACCTCTATGTAAATTATCTGGGCGACACGGTGCTGGACGGCTGGAGCACGGATATGCCGCGTATAACCGTCCGCGATAAGCAGGGCAATACGCAGGAGACGGATGTCTGCGATTTCGCAGTAACCTGCTTTTCCGACCGGGAGGGGCTGGCAGTAGCGCTTGTAAATAAAGATCCGACAAACGAACAGCCGGTACAGCTTATGCTGGAGGCAGCCGGAGAAGCCGTACTTTACTATATTGCAGGTGAAAGCACAGATGCTTATAATGATATCAGGCACACGGAAGTAGAAATCCAGAGAGAGTCTCTTGGAAGCTATACTCCCGGCATGACGATCCGGCTGGGGCCCCATATGGTCGGAGTTTTACAGATTGGACTATAACAAGCATAAAGGAGTAGCAAAAAATGGCTAAACAGGCAAAAATGATTATTGACAAAGATTTCAGAGTTTCAGAGGTGGACAAACGCATCTATGGTTCCTTTATCGAGCATCTTGGAAGAGCGGTTTACGACGGGATTTATCAGCCGGGCAGCCCGCTTTCCGATGAAGACGGTTTCCGTAAGGATGTCACGGAACTTGTAAAAGAGCTGAATGTTCCTGTTATCCGCTATCCTGGCGGCAATTTTGTTTCCAGTTTTGTCTGGGAGGACAGTGTGGGACCTGTTGGGCAGCGTCCGAAGCGTCTGGAGCTGGCATGGGAGAGTCTGGAGGAAAACAAGGTTGGTATCAATGAGTTTGCCAGATGGGCAAAAACAGCAAATTCCGAAGTGATGATGGCAGTAAATCTCGGCACAAGAGGTATCGCAGACGCCTGCAATCTTCTGGAATACTGCAATCATCCCAGTGGAACGAAGTACAGCGATATGCGTATTTCCCACGGCGTAAAAGAGCCGCACAACATTAAAGTATGGTGCCTGGGCAATGAGATGGACGGTTCCTGGCAGCTCGGACACAAAACCATGCATGAGTACGGCCGCCTCGCTGAAGAAACCGCAAAAGCGATGAAGATCGTGGACCCCACCATCGAGCTGGTGTCCTGCGGAAGCTCCAACCGCGATATGCCTACGTTCCCGCTCTGGGAGGCAACCACGCTGGAGTATACCTATGATCATGTAGATTATGTATCGCTCCATCAGTATTACGATAATGTGGCCGGCGATACGGAAGACTTTCTCGCAAAATCTGATGATATGGATGATTTCATCCGCTCTGTCATCGCAACCTGCGATTATGTAAAAGCAAAAAAACGCGGCAAAAAGGACATCAACCTCAGTTTTGATGAATGGAACGTATGGTATCACTCTAAAGAAGCCGAAATGGATCTGCGCAAAAACCAGAAGTGGTCTGTCGCGCCGCCAATGCTTGAGGATATTTATAATTTCGAGGACGCTCTGCTGGTAGGTCTGATGCTGATCACACTGATGAAGCATGCGGACCGCGTAAAAATGGCGTGTCTGGCACAGCTTGTCAATGTAATCGCACCGATCATGACAGACCAGAACGGCGGACCTGCATGGAAGCAGACCATCTTCTATCCGTATATGCATACTTCGAAATATGGACGCGGAACTGTTCTAAAACCGGTGGTAAAGACTCCTGTTCACGATACTGCAATGCATGAAAATGTAACTGATATCGAAAGCGTTGTTGTGTGGAATGAGGAAAAAGAGGAAATTACCATTTTCGCAGTCAACCGTAATGTACAGGATGATGTAGAAATGACCGTGGATCTGCGCGGCTTCGAAGGCTATGATCTCATTGAGCATATCGTACTGGAAAGCAGCGACATGAACCTGGTAAACAGTGCCGGCGCGCAGCTCGTTGCACCGAAGACCTGCAGCCAGTCAAAGCTTGACAGCGGAATTATGACGAGCCTGCTCCACAGTACATCCTGGAATGTTATCCGTCTCGGCGCTGCCCGTCATAACTAAAAAAATTTTATTCATGAATGGATACGAAAGGAGCAAATTATGGGAAATTTACCAAAAACCATGAAAGCACTGGTCGCTTACGGTCCAGGCGATTACCGTCTTGAGGCAGAACATCCGGTACCGGTATGCGGGCCGGACGATATCATCATTAAAACGGAAGGCTGCGGCGTCTGCGTCAGTGATGTAAAATGCTATCACGGAGCCGGCAGATACTGGGGAAGCGAGACAGAAAAGGCATGGGTGGAACCGCCTTTCATTCCCGGACATGAATTTCTCGGTTTTGTAGCGGAAATCGGAGAAAATGTAAAGGGCTTTGAAATCGGCGACCGCATCACTGCCGACCAGATACTGCCCTGTGGAGAATGCCGGTTCTGCAAAAACGGCAGATACTGGATGTGTCAGCCGCACAAAATGTTCGGCTATCAGAATACAAACGACGGCGGTATGGCAGAATATGTACGCTATCCGAAAACAGCCGTAATCTCCAGGGTTCCAAAGGAGCTTCCGCGGGAAAAAGCCCTGCTTATCGAGCCGTATGCCTGCTCCAAGCACGCGGTAGACCGCGCAGGCGTCACGAATGAGGATATTCTCGTTATCGCCGGAGCCGGTACCCTCGGACTTGGCATGATTACCTACGCACGCATGAAAAATCCGGCAAAACTGATCGTTGTGGATATGATCGATGAGCGTCTGGAAAAAGCAAAAGATTTCGGGGCGGATATCGTAATCAACCCCTCCAAAGAAGATGCCATTGCCAGAATCATGGAATTAACCGAAGGCTACGGCTGTGACATCTATATTGAAGCAACCGGTCATCCCTCCAGTGTAAAACAAGGTCTTGCAATGGTGCGCAAGCTTGGCACGTTTGTGGAATTCGGCGTGTTCGCGCAGGAAACAAGCGTCGACTGGTCCGTAATCGGCGACGGCAAGGAGCTGAATGTACTCGGCTCCCACATCAGTCCCTACTGCTATCCCTTCGTCATTGAGCACATGGCAGATGGAAGCCTGAAAACAGATGGCCTGATAAAACGCACCTTCCCCATCGAAAAATGGGAAGAAGCCTTCGAATACGCCAGCGGCAAATATGGCGACTTCAAGGTTGCGATTACATTTGACTGATACAATGCACACGTGAATAAACAGGCAGGGCTGCTGCACTAAAGACTGGCAGATCTTCAGCGCGGCAGCCCTGCTCTGCATATATGCTTCCGTTACCTGCCCGGCAGCGGTCCTGTTCTGTATATTTTTCGTCCCTCGTTCAATGCATTCAGAGTATCTCCGTGAAGGGGCTTTTTCAGGTATTTGTCCTGATTTATACAATAATGATATATGATGATGTGGGTGTCGAAAGTACGACAGCATCAAGTTTCGTTGCATTCGCCTCAAACTTTGATCCATCGATATACAGATGTTGGAAATCCACACCGTCTGCTTTTCCGATATATTCCATGACTGCTTTGAAGATATTCTGCACGGATTCTTATAATTCCTCATTGATAAAGTAACTGAAAGCACAGTAAGCAGGCGTCTCACAATCCATCAGATACATGTATCGTATATTTGTTTTACAGCGGTCTTCTAATTTTCTCAGGGATGCGTGTATCCTGTGTCCATGAAACCGAATAAGACTGTCTTTAGCATGTTGACACGATTATATCCTGGCCTGCCAGGCTTGCGGTATGGTTCAGGCTTCAGATACTTTGCTATTTCGATCTCCTCCAATTTTTTTCCTGAATTATTCCGCAAAATAAAAGAGCTGTGAAATTTGGAGTTTTTCAATTTCTTTTTTCACAGCCCCAACTTTAAAATGATTTTACAATTATTTTTTGGAATGCTTAATCCAGCTCGCGGATGAAGCCGCACACCAGACGGACGCTGTGCTCCACCGCCATTTTTTCAAAGGTTTCGTAGTCCATGTTTGCGCTGTCGTCCGCTTTGTCGGAGATGGCGCGGATAATCACAAACGGAATATTATTCAGATACGCGGTATGCGCGATCGCAGCACCCTCCATTTCCGTGCAGTATCCGCCGAAGGTTTCCGCGAGCCGGTCTTTCGTCGGTCTGTCGCAGATAAACTGGTCACCGCTCACGATCCTGCCCTCAAATACATGGATGTCCGGATTTACGCGCTGGCAGACTTCTTTTGCAATCTTCCGCAGGTTTGCATCCGCTTTAAAGGAAAATACTTCCATCTGCGGCACCTGACCTGCCGGATAGCCAAAACCAGTCGCGTCCATGTCATGATGCAGCACGTCCGTGGAAATCACAACGTCTCCGATATTGATCTCCGATTTCAGAGAGCCGGCGATTCCTGTATTAATAATAACGTCAACTTTAAATTCATCTTTCAGAATCTGCGCGCAGACCGCCGCGTTCACCTTTCCGATACCGCTCCTTACCACGACCACCGAATGATCCTCCAGAATACCCTCCAGAAAATTCATCTTTGCGCGCGTCACCATGCGCTGCTGCCACATCGTCGCTTTAAGCTGCGCGACCTCTACTTCCATTGCCCCGATAATACCTATTTTCTTCATAATATAATACCTGTATCCCCTTCCTGATGCTGCCATCCCTTATAAATAGTATAAATAAGATTTCCGGAAATAGCAACAAAAATATTTTTATTTTATCAATCACAAACTATTGACATATGTTCTCAAATCATATATAATACAGTCATTCTAAACATCTAAGGTCCGCCGGTTCGGCATGAAACCCCTGAATACGGGCTAAAAACTGCATAGCGCATGGTCTGAACGGATCAGATTCCTCTCGCGCCTTATCAAACGGTCTGCACGGCAGCTCCGCTTTCTTTCCTTATGGGGATACTGGCTCTTTGCGCCGCTTAATCCCAAAGCCTTTGTGCAGGCTGCCCGGCGGGTTCTTCGGTTTAGAAAAAATATTAAGAAAAGAGGTGAGTATTATGAGACATTTTTTTACGCGGCTTTACGAAGAAGAAGACGGTATCAGCACCGTGGAAATCATTCTGATCATCGTGGTTCTTATCGGTCTGGTTATCATCTTCAAAAGTCAGCTTACCAGTCTGGTAAACAACATCTTTAAAAAAATTGTCAGTCAGAGCAACAGTATTTAACGGAGGTACGACATGAAACGGTGTTACGGAAAGGGGACAATCTCAGTTTTTCTCAGTCTCGTAAGCGTCCTGTTTTTGTCCCTTCTCTGTACTGCCGAGGAGTCGGCAAGAATAGAAGGGTGCAGGGCAAAGGCAGCGGCTGCGCTGGATATGGGAATGTTTTCAGTGATGGGCGAATTTGAGCGCGAATTGCTGGAGCGCTATGATGTATTTTTTCTGGACGGCGCCGCCGGAAGCGATTCCTTTAACCAGGATCAGCTCAATCAGACGCTGCAGGATTATATGACATACAACGTTTCTCCGAATAAAGGACTTCTCCTCAGCCGCTTCGATATATTTAGTCAAAATATGACTAAATCGAGCATCACGGGAACAATGCGTGCAACCGACGAAAAAGGCGCTGCCTTTTATCAACAGGCTGTCGGCTTTATGCGCGAAAATCTCGGAACAGAGTTTATCAGTATCTGGCTGGAGAGAATGAAAGACGGACAGCAGCTCGAAAAGGCGGAGGAAATTTACAAGAGCAGGGACGAAAGCATTTCCGAGAGCCTGAAGCAGATGGAGGAAGCTCAGAAACAGCTTGAAGCACAGACGGAAGTACAGGAGGGCGAAACGCAGCCGGAAACCGAAGCACTTCCGGCCGTCCCGGAGTCGCAAAATCCGCTGAATATTATCCGGAAGTTAAAAAAAGAGGGTATTCTCGGGCTGGTGTTAAAGGATAAAAGCATAGTCTCGCAAAAGTCTCTCTCCTCCTCTGTTCCCTCTAAAAGGACGAACCAGAAAGGAAACCTGCCGGTTGAAAAAGAATACAGCGGTCTTACCGCCGACCTGCTGTTCCAGCAGTACCTGTTCGAGCGCTTCAGCCTGTTTACTGACAGGGATAAAGAGGGCGTGCTGGATTATGAGCTGGAATATATCCTGTGCGGGAAAAGCAGTGATGAGAAAAATTTAAAAACAGTCGTCACACGTCTGCTACTTTTGCGGGAAGGCGCCAATTTTCTCTTTCTTTCCAATGATGCCGCCAGTATGGAGGCTGCCAATGCGTTTGCCGCGCTGCTTGTCGGCGCTGTGCCGATTCCAGGCATCGTCACCGTGACTGCCTATGCTCTTTTGCTGGCGTGGGCGTATGCGGAAAGTCTGCTGGATGTGCGTGAGCTGCTTGCAGGCGGAAAGGTACCGGTACTGAAATCCTCCGAAACCTGGCGGCTCTCGCTTACTTCTGTTCCAAATCTTTTACAGATTCTGGAACAGACGGACGGTTCTTCGCAAAACGGGCTCAGCTACGCCGCCTATCTGCAGATTCTATTTACACTGGGCGGAACCGGCAAGTATCCAATGCGTGCGTTGGATCTGATCGAGAGCTACATGAAGTCCCGCCCGGCGACTGCCGCCTTCCGCGCGGATCACGCCATCAAGATACAGGCGGAGGCGGATTTTAATATACCGCCGTTGTTTCTGCGCGTATCCAGCGCCTTTTTAAAAACCGGAACAGCAGAAACCGACTACCATATTTCGGGAAGCTTTGCATACTGACGTAACAAGGAGGTGTCTGAAAATGCTCTTTCCGCATAGGATATTTTCTACCATAAAACAAATGCATAAAAACTACAGAAAGGATTTGGATTCTCTCCCGGCAGGAGCTTTTCCCAGATTGTCCGAGCGCGAAAGGGCATTTTCGGACGTCTCCGAAGATTGCAAAAAGGCGCTTTCCGATGCATCCCAAGGTTCCAAAAAGGCATTTTCCGATGCATCCCGAAATTCCAAAAAGGCGCTTTCCAGTGCATCCGCAAGCATGACGCTCGAAGCAGCCTGTGTACTCCCATGGTTTCTGTTCGCGTTGCTGGCTGTTATGCAGTTTTTCAAGATTATCATGGTTTCCAGCGCCGTTCTTGCCGGAATGCAGGACACGGCGAAGGATATGGCGGCTTACGCCTACATCCGTGAACTGGGCGTATCCGCAGGAGACGGCGTCGCAGCCGACCTTCTGACCGGAGGATTATCTGCGGCTTATGCAAAAGGAAACATCGAACGCAAAGCTTCTTTTTCTGAAAATGACGGTACGCTTCATTTTTGGAAATCTTCCTTTATGAAGAATGACATCATCGATATTGCCGTCACCTACAGCGCCGGAAATACTTACACACTGCTTCCCATCCCACCCGTCAAATCCGCTCTCCGCGCGCGTGTACGGGCGTGGACCGGAAGGGATGGAAACGGAAGCTCCGGTTCCGACAGCGGCTCCGGTGAGGAAACCAAAGAGGAAACTGTCATCGTGACGGCAACCGGACATGTTTATCATAAAGATGAAAACTGCACGCACATCAAGCTTTCCATACGCAGTGTGAGCAGGGATTCCGTGCGCAGTCTTCGGAACAAATCGGGCGCAAAATATACCGCCTGCGAGCGCTGCCGCGGCGGCGGATCAAATGTATTTATCACGGACTACGGAACGCACTATCATTCCTCGCTTAGCTGCAGCGGTCTGAAGCGGACGCTGACACGCGTTCCCCTGTCGGAGCTGGGAGGATGGAGGGCATGTTCAAAATGCGGTGGATCTTGAAAATCATTTTGCTGATATACCTGGCGGCGGCCGCTGCCCGGGATATACGGAACAGGCTGGTCGCACTGCACCCGGCGCTTATCATTGCCCTGCTCGGCGCAATGCTGCAGCTGGCGCCTACGCTCTGTGCCGGGAGCCCTGATGCAGGCTCTTTATACGGCGCGTTCCCGACAGATACAGCAGGAAGGATATTCAGAATGCTTCTATCCTGCCTCACCGGAACCCTGCCCGGCATCTTTTTGCTGACCGTAGGCTGGTCTACCAGGCAGCAGGTCGGTTACGGAGACGGCATCGTTCTGCTTGTCATAGGGATCTATCTGGGATTTTCCGCCAGCCTGAGCATCCTTCTGACCGCTCTGCTACTCATTGCTCCGGTTTCTCTGTTTTATATCGTGTGCAGAAAAGCAGGGCGCAAAAAGCAGCTTCCGTTTGTTCCTTTTTTGTTTGCCGGATATCTGCTGTGGCTCGCCGCGGAAATTTCCTGACGCCGTTTCTTTGGATAGCAGCTTCTCCGCCGCGCAGGCCGATATATACAACAGCATTTATGCAATATGTACAGCACCATTTATTCCCGCGAGCAACGAGCCAGGCGGATGTGCCCGTGCATCCATTTGGCAACTGCCGCAAGGATCAAATACCACGCCCCTTGGGGCGGAATGAACAAGCCAGGTCATGCCCCGCAACCTGCTGCGGGGTATTGGACTACAAAACAACGAAAAGAGGTCTTTCATGAAGATATTAAAACATACTACGGTTTCCGGAAGCCATACTATTGAAGCTTCTCTTTTGATGAGCATCCTTCTTCCGCTTCTGGTTGGAATTATTTATATGGGCTTTTTTCTGCATGACCGCAGCTTTCTGCAGTGCGCGGCACACGAAGCTGCCTCCTATGCCAGCCTGCACGCCGACGACAAAAATGCGGATGTTTCAGCAGCCGCTCAAAAGCTGATAACAGGCAGAACACTCGGTACGTCAGACATTTCCGCAAACGCTGCGGCAAGCGCGCGCCAGATTCAGGTAACGTATAACGGCACATTTTCTTTTCCAGGTCTTTCCGTTCCCTTCTTTGGCCAGTCCGCAGCGACTGTCAGATCCGGCGTCACGCTGAATCTGGAGCGTCCCTCCCGGCGCATACAGAAAATCCGCGGCACTTCAAAGGTGATCAACGCTCTCAGGAGGAATAGAGAATGAACATTTCATACAAACACGACATGACGCACAATTATATGGTTCCGGATTTGACCGACGGCATCTGTGAGGATGACTACCGCATTCATATGCTGATGGAAAATCACATCCGCGGTCTGCTTCCCTGCAGTCTGAAAAAAATTAACTGCCGCAGTCATTTTTTCTACGATATTACCTCACGTCAGTCTATGGAACATATTTATAACAGCCGCTTTCTGAATACTGCGGACATCCGCACGCTTCTGCGCGGTCTGTACCGCGCCTTAAAAGAAGTAAAAAAATATCTTCTGGACGTCGACCGGATTGTGCTGCAGCCGGATATGATCTATATGGATATCGAATCAAGGGAGCCGTTTTTCTGCTACCTTCCAGGATACCAAAACGATCTGCTGCAGTCTTTCCGGGAGCTTACCGCTTATCTGCTGGAACATCTGGATCAGACGGACAATTCCGCTGTGCTGCTCGGATACGAAATCTACCGGAAAGCACGCATTGAAAACTACAGCCTGGAACGGCTGCTCCAGGAAGCAGGTCGGCCGGAAGCTGACAACACCTTGCGTCAGAATTGCCGCTCAGACACCACACCGCACAAATATAATGCCAAACCGCCTTACCAGGCCTCCGAATCCCGTAAATATCATGTTAATACGCCTTACCAGGTCTCCGAATCCCGTGAATATGATGTCGATACTCCTTCCACTCCCTATGCTACCATAGCAGAGCACAGCGAAGCGTTCCCTGTATCTCCCTCTGACTCTCCCAAAAAGAAGCAGGCGGCAAAAAAGACCACAGCGTCGAAAAAAGAAAAGTCCAAGAAAAGGGCTCCAGGGAAAAGCCCGTCTGCAAACGGGAATGCCTCTAACCGTATTTTCCTTGTTGTCTGCTTTATTTTCTCTATTTTTCTTGCATTGATTGCCATGTGGCTCTGGAAGCTGGACACCACTCAGATCGGCGGTATTATATTCCTGCTGATCGGGCTTTTGGCTTATGGTCTTTCACTGGAAAGCAAAAAGAAAAAGGGAGAAGAAAAGCATGAGGATACCTCCCTCTCCGATGCAATGGAAGATTTTCAGGAGGAGCCTTACCATGAGGAAGTCCTTCCCTCCAAAGAAAGCAAGCCGGCACGGGGAAGCTCCCGGAAAAAAAGCTCTGCCCGTACACATGACGAACCTCCTGCGTATTATGAAGCCTCCCATGTATCCGAACCTGTGGCACGCTATGAAGCCTCCCATATATCCAAACCTGCGGCACGCTATGAAACCTCTCAATTATCCGAACCTGCGGCACGCTATGAAGCCTCTCATTTATCCGAACCTGCGGCACGCTATAAAACCTCCCATGTATCCGAACCTGTGGCACACTATGAAACCTCCCATGTATCTGAATCTCCTGCATATCGGTATCATACAGATTGTATGCAAATGGACAACGGAAAAAAACATCGGCTTGGCGACACTGGTGTGCTTTACGAGGAAAACGGCGATTACGACCCTCACCTTGTTCTGATCAGCATGGATCCCCGCCGCAGGGATAGCATTGTCCTGGAGGATGACTGTTATATTATCGGAAAGCTTTCTTCAGAATCCGATATTGTGCTGGAGCATTCTTCTGTGAGCCGCATTCATGCTAAAATCGAGCGATATGCAAACGACTATTACCTCTGCGATATGAACTCTACAAACGGCACTTTTTTAAATGGCCAGCGGCTTTCCATCAAAGATCCTGTTAAAATCCAGCCCAATGACGAAATAGCGTTTGCACGGGTGCGCTTCCGCGTGGGGATATGCTAGAAAAACTCTTTTGACTGTTTCCAAAAAACTATTTTGTCTCATTGGACATCTGGAAATTTTTCCCGTTGGGCAATTCGAGGATGCTCTTCCTGCACTGATACAAAAGAGCATCCTCGTTCATATTCTTACAGACGGATTATTCACACGTCCCGCTTCCGGTTATACAGGAACATAAAGAAGGACGCCGCAATAATCAGTCCATACCCGACAAAGCTGTACGCATCCGGGACTTCTCCAAATATCAGAAAGCCCAGAATCGTCGCAAAAATAATCTGCGAATAATCGTAAATTGAAATTTTCCTTGCCGGCGCATAAGTATATGCGGCTGTAATCGAAAACTGACCGCCAGCGGCAAATAATCCGGCAAGCAGAAGCGTTCCAATCTGCATTGCACTCATAGGCACAAAGTTTAATGCCATCCAGGGGATAACACACAGACAGGAAAACAGGGAAAAATAAAATACAATAACCGGCCCCTTTAAGCCCTGCGTACCCAGCTTTCGCACCATGGTATATGCAATTCCGGCCCCAAGACCGCCGCACACCCCGACCATTGCAGGAATGAACGCCGCATTCTGGAATCCCGGTTTTACAATAAACAAACAGCCCACAAACGCAAGCGCCACACAGGCAGCCTGAATATGCGTTATTTTCTCTTTCAGCAGAAAAAATGAAAACAAAATTGCAAAAAACGGAGACAGCTTATTTAAAATAGAAGCATCCGCCACCATCAAGTGATCCACAGCATAAAAATTGCAGAGGATCCCTGCCGTACCAAACACGCACCGCATTGCCAGCGGAATACAGCACTCTCTGTCAATCTTCAGCGATGTATGGTTTTTCGCGATCACAATCCCCGCAAATACTGCCGCCACAAAATTGCGGAAAAAGCTCTTCTGTACAAACGGCAGATCCCCGGATAACCGTACACATACATTCATACACGCAAAACAAAACGCCGACAAAATAATCATCAGCATTCCACGTACATAATTTTCTTTATTCACAGCTCATTCCTCCCGTTGCCCTGTCATATCTGCATCCGCTTTCGCTGGCCTTTTTCCCGCCAGGGTCAAATCCCCCGCCCCCTTGGAGCGTGAAAGAACAAACCAGCTCATGCCCCGAAGCTTACTGCAGTGGATTTGACTTATCCTGCCTGGCAACATTCCCGCATTCATTGAAGCGCGCAAAACGCCTCATACATTTATCAACTGCAGCCGCCAATGTTTTATTCTGCTTTACGCCATCCTCATACCAGATATTTTTCACGATCAGCGTATCCGTCTTTTTGTCTGCTGCTATCTCCGCCCTTCCCGCAAATTTATCTCCATAGATCACAGGCAGCACATAAAAACCATATTTCCGCTTTTCGGCAGGCGTATAGATTTCCCAGGTATAATCAAAGCCAAACAATGCCTTTATCAGCTTCCGATCCCACATCATACAGTCCAGCGGGGCGAGAAGCTCACAGCGCGGAGCATATGATGCCTTCTGCCGCACGATATCCAGCAGCGGCAGGTCCTCGCTTCTGCAATATAAAATATTTTTGATCCCCTCCGCCTTTACTTCTGCAATTTTTTCTTCCTCCAATAGCCGCCGGAATATTTCATCGCGCTGCGGCGCTTTCAGATTCCAGATATTCAGCCAGGCATCCGACGGACGGTTCCACAAAAGCCCAACCGCTCCAATGCGGCGCAGCACACGCCATTTTTGATGTGCAAATTCCTCCGGCAGCGGATCATCCGCATTCAGAATATCGGATGAAATATGTTTTTCCGCAAGATCGTAGGTTTTCCGCGAACCGTTTTTACTGTAGATAACCAATTCTCCGGTGGAGTATAACTGCTCCAGAACTGCCCGCGCGGCGTTCGTCTGCCCACCCCAGTTTCCGCTCCAGTGGATATGAGAATGCCAGAACATAGTACCGGAAACCGGCAGTGTATCGGAGCTGACCGGTCCGTTTTGCGCTATGTAGTCCAGCGTCTTTCGTTCCAGCTCCGCCAGACCTTCAAAGCTGCGTCCGCCCTCTCTTGCTGCCTGCCGGTATCTCAAAAAATACGGAAAATCCTCTGTCAGAATAATCGACAAATTTTTATCGGGATAGTCCAACAGCGCCCGATCCTTATATAAAAGCTCATAAAGCGTCTGCTTGCGAAATCCCTTCACTCTGGACTGCAGCGTAAGCTCCGCGTTTTTACCGCAGACATCCACCGGATCAAACTGGATGCAGCCCGCCTGTCTGATAAAATCCAGCGCTCCCTCTTTCCCGGAAAATTTATAGCTGCCAAGCAGTCCGTGCTTTAATAACAAAAACTGCCGCGCCTGTAAATTCGATAATGTTACCATCGCTCATCCTCGCCTTATATACCGTTTTCCGTTTGCACAGTCCCCCGATCAGGTTCTTTTCTTTCCTGTTACGCAGTTCCCTCAATCAGCTTCTTTTGCTTCCTGTTACGCAGTTCCCTCAACCAGGTTCTTGCGCTTCCAGTTTCCTGTGCGGTACCAGAAATAGGAGATCAGGAAATTAACCAGCCAGCCCAGCGGAACGGCGTACCAGATAACCTCGATTCCAAAAACCGGAGAACCGAGCTGAGCAACCATTACACGAATACACAAATTAATCAGATTCGCAGCCATATATACCTTCACATCTCCGGAAGCGCGGAGAATACCGTCGGTAGTCGCCTTCATGCCAAGAAATGCAAAGAACCATCCGACGAAACGAAAATAAGCCGCTCCCGTAGAAAACGCAACCGGCGACACACTTTCTTTTACAAAGATCGAAACGATCGGACGGTAAAAAAGCTGTGAAACGATAATCAACACCGCCCCAAAGCCAACCACAATTTTTGCCGCCGCATGATAGCCTTCAACCACCCGCTTATGCCGCTTTGCCCCCAGATTCTGCGCAGCAAAGGTAGACATTGCGTTTCCGGTGGCGATCATCGGAACAATGCACAGGGACTCCAGACGCATCCCGGCAGAATATCCGGCGAGCGCAGAAGAGCCAAACTGATTCACCGCCGACTGTGTGAGCAGCATTCCAATGCTGACAATCGACTGCTGCACGATAGAGGGTATTGCGATCTTCACACCATTTGAAAACATTCCGGTATCAAATGCCGCCGGGCTGGTATCCGATTTGTAATTCTTCAGCAAACGCATCAGAATAACAAAGGAAATTACAGAGGAAACGCCCTGCGCGATTACCGTGGCAATCGCCACTCCGGCAACTCCCAGACGGAACCCATTTACCATCCAGAGATCCAGCGCGATATTCAAAAGCGATGAAAAAATCAGCAGCGCCAGCGGAATATTTGACCGCCCAAGTGCATTAAAATCCGCCGAAAGCACGTTGTACATAAACATAAACGGCAGGCCGATAAAATAAATCTGCAGGTACAGCACGGCGTCGTCGTATATATTTTCCGGCGTGCCAAGCACCCTGAGAATATGCGGATTGCAGAAGAATCCAAACGCTGCCAGCAAAATACTGAACACACCGAACGTAACCAGAAACGTATAAATTGCTGTTTTCATTTCCCGGTATTTTTCTGCTCCGAGGTACTGACTTGCCAGCACCGAGGCGCCGATTCCTCCGCCGATCGCTATCATGATAAAAACCGTCGTGAAGGAGTACGACGCTCCTACCGCCGCAAGCGCATCTTCACCAACATAATTACCCACGATTATGGAATCCGCCATGTTGTAAAACTGCTGGAACAGATTTCCGATAATCATGGGTAATGCAAATACAAACAAGGATTTCCCCGGATTCCCATGAATCAGATCCAGATTCTTTCCCAAAAGCATTCCCTTCTTTCTGCAGTTCAACCTGCATTTCTTATTTTAGCAAAGAAGGAAATTGAATACAAGGGGGAACCCTTATTTAAAATTCTGCGGCTGCCCTGTCCGCACGGAGCGCAGCAGGATTATAATACTTCTTATAATCAGCAAACATCAGATATTCCGGTTCTTCGTCCTCCGTCACATCCGGTATCCGCTTGCCGTTCGTATAAAAGCGGTTGTCAATATTGTCATCATTGGTAGCGGACACTTCAAACAAAATCACATCGCCAGTGCCGGGAACCCCCTGCCACTGGTGATATTGCCCCGGTGCAATGGAAATAGACTGACCGGGCTTCAAAATAATCTTTCCGCCTGCGGGAACCGTCACTTTTTTCCCATCTATCACGGTATGCACCTCTGTATCGGCAAACTTTCCCGGTGTGTTTGTCCGCCCTCCCTTAACGTCAGCAAAATCCTCATCGGTGCAATTATATACCGTAATTTCCAGATTTCCTCCTCCGCGATTAATAATATCCTCCCGTTTGTACCAATGATAATGAAAAGGAAGGATCTGTCCGTCTCTCACAAAAAGAATCTTCTCCGCATAATTTTTCGGATACTTTTCCGGAAAATGATAATTTCCGTTCCGAAATGTAAATACAGAAAGTCCCGTCTTTTCAAAATCCCCATACCCGAAATCGGTAACATCCCATCCAAGCATATTATCTATGATTTCCGCTTCGCTCTCATCTACTGTCCGCCAATGTTCCGGCGTATAATAGGCAAAAGGCGGTAGCGGAAATTTGTTTTCCCGCAAGACTCTCATCACATAAAGAATTGCTGCATTTATTTCTGATCGTTTCATGTCATCCCTCTTTTTCCAAATTTCCATATCTTTTGAAGCACAAAGCGTCCGTCCAGCCAAAGCATCCGAATTACGGATGCCTTGATGGACATTATTCTTTTACCAACTTACCGCAGAAACTGCAAGCGCAGCATCTTTTGCGTTCTTTACCGTAAACGTTTTTTCTTCACCCGGAAGGAGATCAAAATAATTATCCGAACATTTCCAATTCCCGTCCACATGTACTGCATGGGCAAATGTATCGCAGGAAACTTTTACAATGCGATCCTCGCCTTCCTGCCGATCCTCCACACAGATTACGTTTGCTTTCGGAACAGTAAGGTTTCTCATATCGTCCATGCGCAGCCACGCGTTCGCAATCTCCGGCGCATCCACATAGAGAACCATCGTTCCTTTTTTGTAATCCTTTTGCGGCAGCCTTTCACGCAGAAGATAACGTCTCTCTCCGGCTTCTATATGGAGCGAAATGTCGCGCAGCTCCTGTTCCTTTCCGTCGAAAGAAACCCAGCCAAAGCGTCCCGTCACATCTAACGCCTCCGGAAGATCATTCACTCCCTGCAGAATGACCTCTTCATCCTCCACCCGCATCGCAAATCTGCGGTGAGCAAGGCTTCTTTTCACTGCGTAAAACGGAATCTTCCTCCTCAGATAATAATCAATGATCGTCCAGCCGACTTCTCCCCACGCATCATTATACATCCAGATCAGCCCGCCGTAGCAATGCTCCTTGAATTTCATAGATTCCAGGGAATAACCGTACATCAGACCATGAACCAGACCGCCATAGGTAATGTAATCCTCCAGGCTCAGCTCATCAGCATGATCCACATAGTTTTTCTCAATCGCTGTATGTACCGTCCCTTTTTCAAAGACATTACTGTGCCACCACCAAAGCTTGCTGCTGCGATCCAGCGGCTTTCCATCCATATATTCCTCGATCGTTTCCCGGCAGCACGGTCCTACATATCCATATTCGGATACAAATTTCGCCCCGATTTTGTCGTAATCCTTTGCCTCGATACGCTCTTCCATCTTCTGGCTCATAAAAGCACAATTCCAGTGATGGATATCCCCCAGGGAATTGTCGTTTGGACGTTCTCCGCCGTATGGCGAGCTGTTCCAGTAAGCAACCGACGGGCAGTTGGCATGGATGATTTCCTTTGCCAGTATATTCATGAGTGACATTCCGTAAGCATGCTCATAAGAAAACTCGATTCCCCACCTCGGATTATCCAGATGGTTAAACAGCCAGTGAACCTCATTGGACCCGCAGAAAAGTGCAAGGCTGCAATGGTTTCTCAGACGTTTTGTCTGATAATCAAATTCTCTGCGTATTTCCTCACGGAACTGTTGCCGGTGATCCGGAAGCGTTGCGCACGCAAACATGAAATCATGCCACAGCATAATACCCTTTTCATCGCAGAGCTCATAGAATAAATCTCTCTCATACAGGCCGCCGCCCCAGATACGCAGCATATTGAAGTTCGCCTCAACAGCCTCGTCAATCAGTACACGATATTTTTCACCTGTCACACGCGCGTAAATAAAATCATTCGGTATCCAGTTTCCGCCCTTGCAGAATACCTTTTTCCCATTTACAAGAAATTCAAACTTCCGGTCTTCTCCGCTGATGACGGACGTATCTATGCTGATTGTGCGGATACCATAACGCATTTTATGCCAGTGCTCTGTCGCACCATTGCAGGAAGCTTCCACTTCCACATCGTACAGCGGCTGGCTGCCATATCCGTTCGGCCACCAGAGCTGCGCATTTTCAATCACAGCTTCTTCCTCTATGTAATTATAGCCGGAGGTCAGAAGTACATCGCTGCAGCTTCTTTCGTAAACCGTTTTACCCTCATAGGAAATCCGGATTTTATAGGCGCCGGTTCTTGAGCTGATAAAGCCAAGATTTTCGATATTAAGCATTATTTTCAGCTTTGCTGTCTCCGCCGCCTCCACGGTCTGCACATACACCTCTCTGAGTGCAATCTGCCGGTGTCCTTCCAGTCTGGCGCTGCCGGTAATCCCGCAGCTCACAACCTTTGGTCCCCAGTCCCAGCCTACCGTATACTGCGGTCTTCTTACAAATGCACGTCTCTTATCGCTGCGGTATTTGCCTCCGTTGTCATATTCTGTACACACAGCATAATTCAGCTCCGCAAGGTCTTTATCCGTCACTTCTTCCAGCCCGGTCGTCACACGGACAAGAATGGTATTGATTCCTTCCACCAGCAGATCTTTGATGTCATACACAAACGGATAATGCACGCTGACATGTGTCTCAATATAATTTCCGTTTACAAAAATATCCGTTCTGGAATCCAGTCCTTCCAGGATAAGCTGGATAATGTCATCATCAAAGTCCACCTCTGCGCTGTCAAATTCCTTTTTAAACCACCATGCTCTTTTTTCAATCCATTCGGATTCAAAGCAGTAATCGGCTTTCAGCGGTTCCTTGATTACCCCGTTCTCCAGCAGCGGCATTCTGACATCCGCCGGAAGGCTGCAGTCATACCAGCCCTCTTTCTGTGCAAGCACCGAAGCCCACTGATTTTTGTCCACATCCAGGCGGCTTTCATGAAGCTGCCATCCACTATTTAAGTTTACCATCGTTTCCTCCATTCTCCGGCACCGCACAACGCCGACAGATAATTATGTCCCACATTTTCTGCGCAATGCCAGCAGATATTTTTGTTCCCCATCTTTAATGCAATGCCGGCAGATACTTATGTCCCGAATCTTTGTGCAATGCCGGCAGTCATTTTTCTTCTTTAGCCCTTTACCGCACCGGCTACCATACCTTCAATAATACGTTTGCTGAAGATAAAATACAAAATCATAACCGGAAGCATCGTCACCATAATTCCCGCCATCATTCTCGGATAATCGACGGTGTAGGCTCCCTTAAACATTGTCAGACCTACCGGCACCGTGCGGAGGCTGTCGTTATTTACAAGTATCAGTGCAAAAGTAAACTCATTCCACACCGCGAAAAACTGGATGATTGCAACCGTTGCCAGTATCGGGGAGGCAAGCGGAAATACAATCTGGAACAGTGTTCTGGTAAAGCTACACCCGTCAATGGCTGCCGCCTCCTCCAGCTCACCCGGAATAGAGGAAATATAGCTTTCAATCAGCATAATCGAAATCGGCAGTCCGAATCCGATATACGGAATCAGCAGAGTGTACCAGTGGTTGGTCAGTCCCACTCCGTTTAACTGGATATACATCGGCACCAGCAACGCGTGTATGGGAATCAGCATACCCATGATAAAATAGTTATAAATCGCTCCTCTGCCGCGGAACTTGTACCGTGACAGCACATAGCCTGCAAGAAATGCAATAATAATGATAACCGCCACTGCCAGCAGGGTATTTCTTGCACTGTTCAGCATATACTTCAACATGGATGTGGAAGTAAATACGCTGATATAGTTTGTAAGATTGAGCGCTTCCGGCAGTGCAACAGAGCTCTGCATAAACTCCGCCTGGGTTTTAAAAGAGGAATAGAAAATCCAGACAATCGGAAACACACAGGTAAACGAAAAAATAATAAAAATCAGATTGCAGAGCACTCTCCCTATTTTTTTCCCTATCATCAGAAATCCTTCTCCTTTCTCCACGGACGGTTAATCAGAAGGCGGCTGCCGCCTGTAATCGCAAGGCTCAGAATCAGAATAGCGATTGACATTGCGCTGGCATAACCAAACTGATTCTTTACAAAGGTGGTCTTATACACCTGCAGCGCCATTACCATAGAGCTTGTTCCCGGTCCGCCGTTTGTCATTACATAAATATGGTCGAAAATCTTCATGTTTCCGGCAATACACAGCATGACCGCCACACCAATGGAATTTTTGATAATCGGCAGCGTGATTTTTAGCGCTCTCTGCACGCCGCCCGCGCCGTCAAGCTCCGCCATTTCATAGATGGATGGGTCAATCGAGCTCATTGCCGCCATGATGATAACCATGTAGTATCCGATATACTGCCAGATCAGCGGAATACATACTACACCGATGATGGTGTTCGGATTGTTAAGCCACGCCTGCGCCCAGTTATCCATTCCCAAAGCGCGAAGTATGACATTGATGAGACCGTAATCATAGTTAAAAATAAAGGACCATGTAAAGCCTACCACTACCGCGGATAACGTCGACGGGAAATAGGCTACTACCCTGTGCAGCTTTTTCAGCTTAATAAAGCGGGAGGAGAGCATCGCGGAGAAAATAAAGGCGATGCCAATCTGCCCGATTACACAGATCACCGTAATCTTTATGTTGTTCAGAAATGCCGCCCAGAAGTTTTTGTCCTTCAGGAGCATCTGATAATTTTTCAGCCCGATATATTTCATATTCGGTCCGCCGGACCAGTTAAAAAAGCTGTAGCGGACTGCGTCAATAATCGGAACAACCACCACATAGGTATATATGGCGAGTGCTGGAAGCAGACACAAAAAGATTGCCAGTCTGGTTCCGCGTTTATCTGCGATTTTTTTCACATCTACACCTCCATACAGGGAATGGCAGGCTGCCTGCCATTCCTTCTGTTCATTCCGTCCCCGATATGGCGGATTGCTCCGGATATCTGAAACTGTCAAAGCACTGTTTTTATCCCTTACTGCGCCATTTCGTACTCAAACTGAATGTTCTCTGCAAGCTCCTCCGGTGTCATTTCTCCAATCAGGAGAGACTGCAGACCGGTATTCATGGTTTCAATCAATGCCGCATCCATCATCGCATCATAAATCGGAACAACAGTCGTTGTTTTCATCAGCTCGTTGTAGTCGTTAAAGAGCGCCGGTACACCGGAAGCATCATAGGTCGGATTCGCCCATGCGGTAATAATACCTGCTGAAGCGGAAACATCTGCCTGATGCTCGTCACTGACATATTTTAAGAGGTCCATAATAAGCTCTGTCTTTGTTTCATCCATTTCGTTGCTGCTCACAGAGAAGAACCATGCCGGTCCGCCGGATACTGTGTTAGCGTCTCCCTTGCCACCTTCTACAGAAGGAAGAGGTGCAAGCTTTGTCGCTGCCTTTACATCGTCCGGAGCCGAAGAATCCACCGTTGCAAAGAACCAGGTACCTGTAACAATCGTTGCCGCTTTCTTATTAAAGTACACGGTATCTTCCTCTACATCGTCCAGAGAATTGATATCTTCATTAAATGCGCCCACCTGCGCCAGCTCCTGGAAACAGGTAAGCGCAGCTACAAATTCCTCATCCGTGAAAGCGGCGCCCTCTCCGTTTATAATCGAATTCGTCCATTCCGTTCCGGTAAAACGATCGCCCAGCGTGCTCAGCCAGTTGGACTCTGCCGGCCAGTTTGCCTTATTTCCCATTACAAACGGGGTAATACCGGCTTCCTTAAACTTCTCTACCGCGTCCAGAAGCTCTGTCCAGGTAGACGGAAATTCTTCATAACCAATCTCCGCCCATAAATCGGAATTGTAGAAAACCAGTCCGGTTGCAAGGCTTTCACGCGGTACGCCGTAAATCTTTCCATCATAAGTTGCCGCATCAAATCCGCCTTCGATGTATCCGGGTCTGCATCCAGAACATCTGTAATGTCCTTTACCCAGCCATTCTCTGCAAAATTTTTCGTCCAGGAACCCTTCAGCATAAACATATCCGGCATATCGCCCGCCGCGCCGAGAGACGTAATCTTTGTCTGATAATCCGTCTGGTTCATACTCTCCAGACTGATTTCCACCTCCGGATGCGCCTCCGCCCACTCATCAAGCGCTGCATAAAAGCCCGTATCAAGACCTCCGATGCCAACATTTGCTCTTTCCAGATCGCACAGGATGGAAATCGTTACCTTTCCGGAATCCTCCGCCTGCACTGCTGCCGGGAATATGGATACACCTGTCAACGCTGCCGCCAGTACCATTGAAACCATTTTCTTATTCATCTTTCGTCCTCCTTTTTTGATAAAACGTTTTATCATGTCTGATACCTAGATTATATTCTCATCATTGTTTATTGTCAACAACTTTTTTTGATATTTTTGCCTTTTTATAAGCTTTTTGTTAATACTCTACAAAATCCGGCGTCCATTTTTGTGTCATATTACCCATCAATGGATTTAACGTTTTATCTTGAAATTTTATTGCACGGATGATAAAATATCTTATAGGATGGGATATTTTACTTTCCTGCATCCTATAAAAACTTATCCGTGGGAGGTTTTTGCCATGTCCGCAACCTTAAAAGATATTGCCAGAGAGACGAATCTCTCTGTCACCACAGTTTCGCTTGTACTAAATAAAAAGCCATGCCGCGTATCCGATGCCACCCGTGAGCTGATTCTGAAAACGGCTGAGAAGATGAATTACTACCCAAATCAGCTTGCTGTCGGGCTGGTAAAACAGCAGAGCAACACCATCGGGCTTATCATCCCGGATATCAGCAACCATTTTTATTCCAATCTGGCGCTCGGTATGGACGCAGAAATGAACAACCATAATAAGAATATTATTCTGCTGAATACCGACTTTGACGCAGAGAAGCTGGTGCGCGGCATCAATGTTTTAAAATCCAGAGGTGTCGATGCCATTATTCTTACCGCCGCCTCTCTGAGTCCGAAAAATCTGTCCCTTTATTCTGATTTGCTCAGCAATGTCAGGGTACCGGTTGTGACCGTTGACCATTATTATCCGGAGCTGCACTGCAGCGCCGTACAGCTCAACAACCGTAAGGGAGCTTATATCGCCGTAAAGCACCTAATTGACTACGGGCATACCGACATCGCCTGCATTACGGGACCGAAGCACTCTACGGTAACGCTGGAACGTCTGGAAGGCTACCGGCTTGCCATGAAGGAAGCCGGACTCTCTCTTCCCGAAAAATATATGTTCTGCGGCAATTACCGTCAGGAGGGCGGCGCCAGAGCCGCGGAGGAAATCCTTCGCTCTACAAAAGCAACCGCCATTTTTGCATTTAATGACGTCATGGCTCTGGGCGCCTGCCAGACGTTAAAGGAACATGCCGTCTCTATCCCCGATGATATATCCATCGTCGGCTTCGATAATATCGACTTTTCCGGTATGCTTGCGGTGCCCCTGACTACGGTAAACCAGCCCGCTTACGAAATCGGGCAGGAGGCTGCCCGGCAGGCGCTTCTGGAAATTGAGCATCCGGATATTGAAAAGCGCACCATTACCTTTGAGCCGCATCTGATCATTCGCAGCAGTACAAAGCCGAGGGCTTCCAAAAACTGACACGCGCCATAATTTTCTCCGGGAAATCCGACCAGGACATGGCGGGTTTAAAGTAACCGTCCAGACAGGTTTTTGTACCCGCTGCAAAGACTGTAAGAAAACGATACAACGGTTAAAATGACATCACCGCCGGCGCCATCAATATCACCAGTACCACCAGAAGCATCAGTATCATCGGCAGGACAAGCTTTGTGCCGGCTTCCTCGCCAAGCTTGCGTGCCATCTGGCTGCGTTCTTCCATGGAAAATGCCGCTTCCTCCTGCAGAAGCTTTGCAAGTCCCTGCGAACCCTTCTGCAGATTTGCGGAAAGCATAGTGCCAAGCTTGTTGTAGCTGCCGACTCCGCAGCGTCTGCCGAAATTTTCGTAGGAACGCGCCTCCGGCACGCCGCTCTGCATCTCATAGTAGGATGTAAGCATTTCTTCATAGGCATAATGGACATCCTTTGTTTCACAGTTCCGATATTCGAGTGCGATTTTAAAAAAGGCATTCTGCATGGTAAGTCCGGCATTCAGAAGCATACTTAATTTAAAAAGCAGGTCCGGATAATCCATCAGCATCTGTCGCCGCCGCTGCTCCTGCGCCTTCTGACGCTCCTGATTTTGGGCAATCCAGGCGCAGACCGCCGCCAGAAGGGTAAGCCCCAGACAAATTGCTGCAGTATTCGTCTCCTTTGCCGCCCAGATGATCTTTTTTCCATCCAGTTCCTCCGGCAGGTGCAGAGTCGCTTCCTCTGCGCTCTGCTCATCTGCCTTTTCCACTTCGCTCTGCAGAGCACGCCGCAATTTTTCCTCGTCACTGTACAAGGGCGGATAAAGCTGTAACGCACATTCATAAATAGCCGCCCGCCCGTCGCAGTCCAGAAGCGCTTTTAACTGCAGAAGCGCTCCCTCCTCCGGCAGGTCTTCCGTTACATTTCCATCCGCATCCAGCAAATCCATCGGATCCTGTATCCATTGGATACTGACAACGCCGTCAAGAACTTCGGAAGGCAAAACGACACGCCCGCGCACCTCATCGACGGAAGCATTGTCTCCCAGAATAATCCGGTCAATTTCTTCGATTGCCTGTTCCAGCAATTCTTGTTTTTCTTCTTCCGTATAGCGGCGCTTACTTACTGTAACCTCCAGTTGCTCCGTCTGTGCGCTCTCACCGATCTGCGCCTGCAGTTCCCACGACCAGGCATCCTGCCCGTCCGTCGGTCTTGGCAGCTCATAGCCGCTCTCCAAAACAGACTGTCCTGCCAGCGCTGCCTGCAGCAGAAGGCTCAGCCCGCTTCCAAGAAATAACACCAGAAGCACACGGGCAAGGCGGGCGGTCTCAAACACGATCGGGGCAGATGTCTGAACCGTCCCTTTTTCCCCGATCGGCATCCATGCTTTATCGCAGCCCGCACGCTCGCCGGATGTTCTCTTGTCAAATATTCTCTTCCCGGCATGTCCGCGCTTCCCCTGTTCCAGTATCAGTAAATAATATGCCGCCTTATAAAAGGCTGCCTGTCCCTTCGGTGGAGAAATATCCTCCGGCAGACTGACCACTGCCGAAAGACACAGCAGCGCTGCCATCCCGATTAAAATTATGAAGCATACCACCATACTGCTATTCTCCTATACTATTCTCCTATATGATTCTTCTATACTCTGCTTCCTACACTTCGATGCTCACAATCTTTCTGCCCCAGAGCCACGCCAGAAAGTAGACCAGCAGGCATACACTCATGATCATGATTCCCGCCGGATTATGATACATGACATCCAGAAATCCCGGAGAAACCATCTGCACATAGATGAGGATCATACACGGAACAATGCTCATAATGTTCTGTTCCAGCCGTTTTGCTGAAAGACAGGTGTTAATCTCCCGGCGCGTCTCCTCCTTCTGTGACATGCACTGGACGGTATTTCGTATAATGGCGATCAGATTTCCGCCCGTCCTTTTCGCCGCCGAAAAGATATCGGCAAAATTTCGGATATCTTCAATGCCGCTGCGCACTGCCAGCGCGCCAAGCAGCTGTTCCAGGCTGCGGTTCATGCCAAGCTGGACGACAATATAGCGGAATTCCCGGATAATTAAGGCATCCTCGTCGTATAGCTGCCGCAGCTCCCGCAATGCTTCCGTGAAGGCATTTTCCACCGAACAGCCCGCCGAGAGTGCAACCGAAACCGACTGCATTCCGGCCAGAAACTGCGCGGACAGCTCCTGCTGCCGCTTTTTGATACAGCTTTCACGGCGGATTTTCAGAAAAACTTTAAACAACGGAAGGCAGAGTGCAAATGCGATCAGCGAGCGGTAAAACAGATAACTGACGATTGCCGCCAGCAGCAGAAATATCCCCAGATTCTCCGCCATTTCTTTTTTAGAAAATTTATATTCCCGGTAATCCATCTAATAAAATCCTGCTCTTTCCAGTTTCTTTCTCTGCTGAAGCTCGCCTTTTTTCACAAGGCTCCCTTCCAGCTTGTCACTCCGTCTCCTGCCTTCCTCAAATTCAAACAGCGTGTGCGTCAGTATTTCCTCCGTCTCATAGCGGTAGCCGATGATTTCAATAATCTCCAGTACCTTCCTGCTCTTATCACGCATTCTCCCGAGATGCACCATGATATCAAGCCCGGAGGCAATCTGCCGCCGGACGGCGGAGACAGGCAGCTCAATACCCATCAGTACCATCGTCTCCAATCGCGCAAGCATATCGCGGGGACTATTCCCGTGTCCGGTAGAAAGGCTTCCGTCGTGCCCGTTGTTCATCGCCTGGATCATATCGATCGTCTCCTCCCCGCGCACTTCGCCTACGATAACCCTATCCGGCCGCATACGTAAACTCGCACGGATGAGGTCGCGGATGGTGATGGCGTGCTCGCCCTGGGTATTTTCCCTGCGCGCCTCAAGCCGGACGAGGTTGGAAACCCCCTGTATCTGCAGTTCCGCGTTGTCCTCAATAGTGATGATGCGCTCATCCTTTGGAATAAAATCTGACAGCGCATTTAAAAACGTGGTCTTGCCGGAGCCGGTGCCTCCGCTGATGAAAATATTGTATCCGGCGATTACCAGCCTGCGCAGAAACTGTAC
>CABRSG010000002.1 GCA_902473545.1 uncultured Lachnospiraceae bacterium
TCGTTCACAGTAACATTCGCAAATCCATTTAAAATTCGCTCCGCGAATGGGATTTGCTCACACCTGTATCACTTTCTTACGGACTTTGCAGTGAATGCAAAGTCCTGAGCTGAACAGTAACGATTGCCATCTGTTTGAAGTTGTATTTTGCAGAAAAATGTTGTAGAATGTGACTTGATGTAAAAACAAGCAGACGAAAAAGAAAAATAGAGGGAGCCAATATGGGAAAAAGAGAACATTATAAGAGAATCATTATGTTTTTAGCCTCCGTATTGATACTGGCGCTGGAAACCGCGATTTTTGCGGTTGTCTGGTTTAAATGCTTCGCGAGAACGGGGACGATCGGCAGGGGGTTTGTGCGCGGCAATTATGTTATCATCGGACAGTATGCGCTGATGCTGTATCTGTTTTTCCGTATTTACGGAGGTTTTAAGGTCGGATATCTGCGTGTGTTTGAGGTTTTGTTTTCACAGATTCTGTCGGTTTTGTGTGTAAACATCATCACATACCTGCAGATGGCGCTGATCGGACGCTGGCGATTTGGAACAAATATGGTTCCGTTCTGCTATATGACCGTGATCGATCTGGTGATCGTTGTCGTATGGGTGGTTGGAATGCGCTGGGTGTACGCGCGGATTTATCCGCCGCGCAGGATGCTGCTGGTATACGGCAAGCGAAATCCGCGCGATCTGGTACAGAAGATCTCCTCACGTGAGGATAAGTATAATATCTGCGAGCAGGTTCACCTGTCCCGTGGAGAGGAATATATAAAAAAGAAGATTGATGAATACCCGGCGGTGATTCTGGCGGATATGCCTTCCCATGAACGGAACGTGCTGCTCAAATATTGCTTTGAGAAGGACATCCGCTGCTACAGCATTCCGAAATTATCAGATATCCTGCTGAGAAATTCGGACGATATCCATCTGTTTGACACCACCCTGCTGCTGTCCCGCAACCGCAGGCTGACGGCGGAGCAGCTTTTTATAAAGCGTGCCATGGATATTGTATTCTCGCTGATCGGACTGGTTCTGGCGTCACCGGTTATGCTGATCATTGCGGCGCTTATCAAGGCTTATGACGGGGGTCCGGTGTTCTATAAGCAGCCGCGGCTGACCAGAGATAAAAAGGTGTTTTATATTCTGAAATTCCGCAGCATGAAGGTGGAATCGGAGGTATCCGGCGCCCGGCTCGCCTGCAAGGAAGACGATCGTATCACGCCGGTGGGAAGAGTTATCCGCAATATTCATTTTGATGAGCTTCCGCAGATCTTCAATATATTAAAGGGCGACATGTCGCTTGTGGGACCGCGCCCGGAGCGCCCGGAGATCGCGGAGCAGTACCGAAGGGAGATACCGGAATTTGATTACCGTCTGAAGGTGAAGGCGGGGCTTACCGGTTATGCGCAGGTCTATGGAAAATACAATACGACGCCGTATGACAAGCTGAAGCTTGACCTCACCTATATTGAGACATACTCAGTGCTGCAAGACATCAAGCTTCTGATGCTTACCTTTAAGATCCTTTTCCAGAAGGAAAACACGGAGGGGGTAGAGCCGTGGCAGGTGACGGCAGCGACGAAGGAAAATGAAAAGGAAGACGATAAATTTTAATTACCAGCAGGACAATGGAGGCGTATTATGGACGGACCGCTTGTTTCTGTCGTAATACCGGCATACAATTGTGCCGGTACGATCCGGCAGGCAGTGGAATCGGCGCTCGCACAGGACGTTGATTTGGAAATCATAGTGATTGATGATTGCTCGAAGGATGGATTGGCGCGTGTGCTGGACGACTACGCGCAAAGTCCTGCAGTTTTTTATGTGAAGAATGAAAAAAACTGCGGGGCAGCAAAGAGCAGAAACCGCGGAGTTTCGCTTGCGCGCGGGAAATATACAGCGTTTCTGGACGCGGATGACTGGTGGGAAGCGGGCAAACTGAAAAAACAGCTCGCAAGGATGCAGGAGAGCGGCTGCGTACTGTGCGGGACGGCACGGGAGCTTGTGCGTCCGGACGGCACGCGGACCGGAAAGGTGATCCCGGTAAAAGAGCGCATCAGCTACCGGCGGCTTCTTGGGCAAAACAGCATTAACTGCTCCTCCGTGCTGGCACTTACGGAGGTCTTGCGCGAATTTCCGATGGAGCATGAGGAAGCGCACGAGGATTATCTGACGTGGCTGCGCATTCTGCAGAAGTATCAGACGGCGTGCGCGGGAAACGAGCCGCTGCTGAAATACCGCCTCAGCAATACCGGGAAATCCGGCAGCAAGGCGAAATCGGCAAAGATGACCTTCCGGGTGTACCGCCTTCTGGGATTCGGGTTTTTGAAGTCCGCAGCGTGCTTTGCCAGCTACGCGCTGCACGGGATTTTGAAATATGCGGGTTTCTGGGTAGATTCTTTACGGCGGATGTGATAATATGATACCAGGAGAAAATCGGATGAAGGATTTTTTGAAAATTGTCTATTCTTATGCGCTGATGGTTTTTCTTTTTCCGCTGCGGCTGTTCCCTGTGAAAAAGGACAGGCTTGTGTTTGCGGGGCTGACCGGCGGGGATGCTTACGAATATACCTGCAATCCGAAGTATATCTGCGAGCACATCCGCAGGGAATACCCGGGAAGGTTTGCACTTTACTGGGTTGTGGCGGATCCGAGGCGCTATCAGGGAAAAGAGGGTGCGGACATCACATTTTTGAAGCATTACAGTCTGCGTTCCTTCTATTATTTAATGACGGCGAAGGTGATCGTGACGAGCGGTTCCTATGCGCCGTGGTTTCCGTTTCGGAAACAGCAGTATCTGATCAACACCTGGCACGGCGGCGGCGCTTATAAGCGTCTGAAGGATAACTACGAGGATGCAAACAGACTGCAGCGTAAAAAGCTTGCATTCTGCGCGGAGAATATCAGTCTGTTTCTGTCCACCTGCAAACGGGCGACGGACAGTCTTTTTCGCGGGGCGTTTCATTATCAGGGAGAGATCCTGGAGTGCGGGATGCCGCGCAACGATAGTCTGGTGACGGGGGATACAGATGAGCCGGCAGCAAAGGTGCGGGCATATTACGGTATTCCGCAGGAAGATAAGCTGGTGCTCTATGCGCCTACCTACCGCACAACCTCGCAGAGGATCGTGCTGGATGGAGATGCTCTTCTGAAAACACTGGAGCGGGACGGCACAAATTGGCACATACTGTTCCGCGCCCACCGCTATCAGAACGGCGGGGCATCCATCTGCGTGACAGGAAGCGGAGTTCTGCAGGCGGGTGATTACCCGGATATGCAGGAGCTTTTGTGTGCAGCGGATATGCTGATCACAGATTACTCTTCAGCCGTATGGGATTATTCTTTTTTATACCGCCCCTGTTTTTTGTTCGTGCCGGATCTTAAAGAGTATCTGGAAAAAACGGGATTCTATACGGACATTCATCAGTGGCCGTTCGCGAGGGCGAAGGATCAGAAGGAACTGGAGAGTGAGATTATAAATTATGATGAGGAGGCCGCCAGAGAAGATATCCGGCGGCATCACCGCGAGATGGGAAGCTGCGAGAGCGGGCATGCATGTGAGCGTGTGGCGGAGCGCATACTGGAAGTATGTAAATGAAAAAGGAGACAAAACGGACGATGGGAAGCAATGTATATGGCGTAGTGCTTGCGGGCGGGATCGGCAGCCGCATGGGCAATATTGAAAAGCCGAAGCAGTTTATGGAGATCGGCGGAAAGCCGATTATCGTTCATACGATTGAGAAATTTGTGGTAAATCCGAGTTTTGAGCGGATTATTGTGCTTTCACCGCGGCAGTGGATGAATTATACGCAGGACGTCATTCGCAGGTATATCCCGATGAAAAGCCGGATAGATGTGATCCAGGGCGGGGAGACGCGCAATGAGACGATCATGAACGCCATCCGTCATATTGAGAAAAATTATGAGCTGGATGAGGACACGGTGATCGTCACGCACGATTCCGTTCGGCCGTTTGTCACGCACCGGATCCTGGAAGATAATATCCGCTATGCAAAGGAGATGGGCGCCTGCGATACGGTGATCCCGGCGACGGATACAATCGTGGAAAGTGCGGATAATAAACAGATCACCAGTATCCCGGACCGCTCGAAAATGTATCAGGGGCAGACGCCGCAGAGCTTTCGGGCGAAAAAGCTGCGGGATGTTTATATGGCGCTGACGGAGGAGGAAAAGGCAATTCTTACGGATGCCTGCAAGATCCTGGTCCTGAAGGGAGAGCCGGTGTACCTGGTAGAGGGAGAAGTATTCAACATCAAGATCACGTATCCGCATGATCTGCGCGTGGCGGAGTCTTTGTTAGGAGGAAACTGATATGCTAAATACTGTTTATCAGCTAAAGGCTGTCAGACAGTTTGAGGCCGTATTTAAAAATATTGAGCTGGACGAGCGGCATGTGCTGGTGCGCCCGACGCATCTGTCCATCTGTCATGCAGACCAGCGCTACTATCAGGGAACGCGCCAGGAGGCAGTGCTGCGTGCAAAGCTGCCGATGGCGCTGATTCATGAGGGGATCGGAAGGGTGGTCTACGACCCGACCGGCAGCTTTCAGATCGGGGATGAGGTGGTCATGATCCCGAACCATCCGTGTGAGACAGATCCGGTGATCGCGGAGAATTATTTGCGGTCGACGAAATTCTGCGGGAGCAGCAAGGATGGCTTTATGCAGGAGTATATCTCTCTGCTGCCGGACCGTGTGGTATTGCTTCCGAAGGGGATAGACAAGATTACCGCGTCATTCACGGAGATTGTGACGGTGAGCTATCATGCCATCCGGCGTTTTCAGCGCTTTTCACATGAGAGACGCGATGCGATCGGCGTCTGGGGCGACGGCAATCTCGGCTACATTACCTCGCTTCTGCTGAAAAAAATGCTGCCGGGCTCCAGAGTGTATATTTTCGGCGTCAACCGCAATAAGCTGAGCGATTTTTCCTTTGCGGACGATACCTTTCTTGTCTCACAGATACCGGAAGGACTGCAGGTAGATCATGCATTTGAGTGTGTGGGAAGCAGCGCCTCCGCGAAGGCAATTGACCAGATCATCGACCGCATCCGTCCGGAGGGCACGGTCAGCCTGCTGGGAGTCAGCGAGGATCCGGTGCCGGTCAACACCAGGATGGTCCTGGAGAAGGGGCTGCGTTTTTTTGGAAGCAGCCGCAGCGGCAGAGAGGATTATGAGGGGCTGATGAAGCTCTATGAAGAGAATCCGGATATTCCGTTTTATCTGGAAAATATCGTCGGCACACAGATGAAGGTGAACAGCATTCAGGATATTGTGAAAGCATTTGAGACGGACATCCACAAAATGATCGGAAAAACGATTATGATCTGGAACGAGTAGAGGACTTTCTATGAAGAAAATACTGATTCGGGCGCATATGTCGCCCTTTGATAACTGGGACGCGCAAAGCGTACTGCGGGATGATAAGATCGGCACAAACGCCGGTAATATGATTTTTATTAACAGTATTATGCGTGCACTGATGACGGAGGACGTGCAGATCGACGTTTTTAATACCAGACGCGATCTGACGGATGAAAATGTCAGGCGCATCAATGCGGAGTACAGTTGTGTAATATTTCCGTTTGCAAATGCCTTCCGGCCCTCCTTTCAGTGGGAGCTTCAGACCATCACGAAGTTTATCAAAAAACTGAAGGTTCCCTGTATAGTGATCGGCGCGGGCATTTCGGCGACCTTTGCAAATCCGTTAAAAGAAAAAAATTCCTTTGATGAGATGGTGAAGGAATTTGTCAAAGCGATTCTCGATAAATCGGCGGTGCTTGGAACGCGCGGGGAGGAAACCTCGGCATATCTGACGCGTCTTGGCTTTCAGGAGGGCAAGCATCACCGTGTGATCGGCTGTCCGTCGATGTTCTGGAACGGTGATAAGCTGCCGGAAATCAAGAAAAAGGAGCTTACCGGGAAATCGCCGGTGAGCGTAAACTGGAAGATTGACCTTCCGGAGCCGATTCACGCATTTATGCGCAGCAATGTAAAGCGGTTTGAGGATTTCACCTATGTGCCTCAGATCACGGACGAGATCAGACTGATGTATTACGGAACGCCGTTCCCGGAAGGAAAATATAAAAAGATCACCGAAGGGTACCCGGCGCAGTCGTGTCATCCCTGGTACATGCAGGACAGGGCGCGCGCCTTTGTCAACGTCCAGTCGTGGGTCGGATACTTGCGCGAAAAGGATTTTTCGTTTGGCAGCCGTATTCACGGAAACATTGCGGCGCTGCTTGCCGGAACACCGGCTTATGTGATCGTGTCGGATTACCGTATCTCTGAGCTGGTGCGCTATCACAATATCCCGCATATCAATTATCAGGATCTAAAAGAAGAAGACCATATATTTTCGCTTTATGACAAAGCGGATTATACGCGTCTGTATGACGGACACAGGGAGCGTTTTGAGAATTACAGGAGCTTTCTGGAGGAAAACGGACTTGCACATACGTTTGACATGGGAGCGGACGAGGCACGCCCCTATGACAGAAAGCTGCAGGAACTGTCTCTGCAGCCGGCGCTGCAGCCCTTTTTCTCTGTCTCTGCACAGGAGCAGGCGCGCAGGCTTTCGGAAGCGTGGCAGGACAGAGAGATGCTCAGAAAGCAGTATGAAGAAGTGAAATCACTGGAAATGCTGCTGAAGCTCCGGCGGATGGACACGTATGTGAACTGGATCTTAAAGAAACTTGGCAGGAAAAAGTAGGGGAATCGTTATGAAGTTGGTAAAGAAGGTTGTGCATGGAATTAGCTGGCGGGTGGCTGTGTTTTTCAGGAGAGTGGTGGCGCGTTGCTATAATACTGCGACACAGAAGATACTGTATCCGCTTAGTTACCGGAAGTACAGCAGGGAAGCGGTGCAGAAGGATAAGATCGTGTTTTTGGAAATCCGTATGATGGAGCTGACAGACAATTTTCAGCGTATTTACGACGCGCTCCAGAAAGAGGGGAAGTACCGGTTTACGGTCTGCTGCATAGGCAGTGAGCTGGCGTCCCGCAGCCAGCAATGTAAAAATAGTCTTGCCGCGCTGAAGGAGATCGCCACCGCCAGATATGTCTTCATTAATGACTCATCCTCTCTGATCAGCTGCATTCCGCTGCGGCCGGAGACAAAGGTTATCCAGACCTGGCATGCCTGCGGGGCATTCAAACGCTTCGGATTCAGCACGGCGCAGAAGCAGTTCGGCGGCTCCTATAAGCAGCTGATGCGCTTCCCTCTTCACAGAAATTTCTCGCTGGTGACGGTCAGCAGCCCGGAAGTGATCTGGGCGTATGCCGAGGCCTTTCACATGGAAGACCGCAAGGAGGATATTGTGGCGACAGGTATCAGCCGCACCGATGTGTTTTACGATCAGGCGGCGATCGCAGCGGCTTACGAAAAAATCCACCGTCTGGTTCCCGCGAGCAGGGATAAAAAAGTCATTCTCTATGCGCCGACCTACCGCGGGCGTGTGGCAAAGGCGTATTCCCCGGAAGAAATGGATCTGGTGCAGATGCATGAGGCACTTGGGGAGGAATATGTGCTGGTATTCAAGCATCACCCGTTTGTGAAGAACCGTCCGGTTGTGCCGGAGAACTTAAAGGACTTTGCAATCGATCTGACTGCGGATATGACGATCGAGGAGCTGCTGATGGTGAGCGACATCTGTATTTCAGATTACTCATCTCTGGTATTTGAGTATTCGCTGTTCGAGCGCCCGATGCTGTTCTTCGCATATGATCTGGAGGAATACTTTGACTGGCGTGGCTTCTACTACGACTTTGCGGAGATGACGCCCGGTCCGACTTGCAAAACGACAGAAGAAATGATAGATTATATCCAGCATTTGGATACCAGATTCGACAGGCAGAGGGTCATCGATTTCAAAAACAAATTTATGAGCGCGTGCGACGGACATGCGACGGAGCGGATACTGGAGTTACTGCAGATGAAATGGGAAAAAGCTTCCAGTTAGTATACAAAAATAAAAATGGAGAAAAAGAACATGAGCTTGGACAAAAAATTAACAGTTGTTATCAGCTTGATATCGGAAGGTTCGTTGCAGAACACGTTGGAAAGCATTTTTCGGAAGAATCCGGAAATTGCCGATCAAACAGAAGCAATAGTCTTGGATTTTGTTAATTCTGAAGAAAGCAGATGTGAGAGTCGTAAAGCTTTAGAAAACTTTTCAGATTGTGAGGTTATTTTAAAGGAGGCAAATAGACATCGGGCGGTACACTATAATGAGGAGGCATTGTCCGCGAAAGGAAAAAATATTGCGTTTATTAGTGCTGGAGAAATGTATACGGATGGGGCTGTTCAAAAAGCAGTAAAAATGTTTGAAGAAAAACAGGTGGATGTTGTCAGCGTGCGTCCGGTTTTTATTGATATGCAAGGCAATACCATAAATTATGCGATTGCTCCGCAAAAAACAAAACGAATTAATGTTTTTAGTGAAACGAAAAATATACAGTTTCAGTTGAAGGGCTATTTTTTTAAGAGGGAGGTATTTCAGACAATTCAGTTTCAAGAGGATATGGGGATGGAATTTCCATATATTTTTTTGATGAAGCTGTTTTTGAAAAAACCAGAGTATTTTTTCCTGGCAAATGATTGTTTGAAATATTATATTGGTGAGGAAGATGACTTTTCAACAAATCTTTATCAGTATCAGATGGAATGGTATAGCTGGTCTGTGAGACATGTGCTGACTCCTTTTGTGCGGGATTACGGTGGAGAAACATATGAACAGAGATGTTTTGTGATGGCATGTGTGTTGTATTTGATGTATGCAAAATTTCATTGCAATTCAAACGACAGAAACAAAAATATGCTTGATCGGGAACAGTTATCAGAGTTTTTAAAAAACTGTCAAGAGCTGTTAATGTATATTGATGAAGATATTATTTTACAGAAAATAACAGTTGGAAATTATAACATTCCAAGATCCATAAAGTTCTTTTTTATAAGGCTGAAGACAGAAAAACTTGGCGTACCATATCGTATTATTGATATGGGGACGGAATTTGCCGTTAAAATCAACAGACCTAAAAAATTGGGTGGGATTATAAACGAGTTTGAAAAACTTAGTACGATAAAAAAGATTAATAGAGAGGCAGTTTTAGTACATGCGATCAATCTGAGAAACTCCCGTTTAGAAATAGATGCAGTAACAACGCTTTCAGATTTCTTAGATGCAGATCAGATTCAGATTTTTGCTGAAATTGATGAGCAAAGAATTGATATTACACCGACGCAGGCTTACCCTCTGCTGAAATGCTTTGGTGTAACATATGCACGTAAATTTCCTTTTCATATCAGCATACCATTAGATAAGGATAAGCAGAAACAACAGATTACATTTTATCTGATAGTAAATGGCAGAAAATGTAAACTGGGCCTTTCCTTTCCAAAGGCGGCAGGGAGACTGTCAAACGCTGTCCCGGGACATGGCTATTGGGAATATGCTCCAAACTGTATTTTATACAGGTATCAAGGTTCTTTATGGACTTTGAAAACCACTACGTTACGGAAGCTGGTGCGTGAGCTGAAGCTTTGTCGGGAAATTATGAAAAAATGTGTTGATAAGAAGACAGCGCATGATGCGGTAAAACTGAGAGTTTTGTACCATTTGGCAAAACCATTTTATAAAAACAAAAGAATTTGGCTGACATTTGATAAGATTTATAAGGCAGGAGATAATGGAGAATATATGTACCATTATCTGCATGAACACCAGAAAAACATCAAAATCTTTTATGTTATTCAAAAAGACAGCCCGGATTATGAAAGGATGAAAGCAAACGGAGAAAATATACTGATTCATGAATCACTGAAGTGTCAATTAATGGCGCTTTTGTCAGAAACTGTTTTGGCCACGCATGCTACTATTATTTCGTATTGTGGGCTGCCTAAGAAAATACAGCCTTATATAAGAGATCTTTTCAATGCAGAGCTGGTATGTATTCAGCATGGACTGACTATTCAGAAGATTGCTCAATATCAGGGAAGAACTTTTGACAACACAAACTTTTATTGCTGCGCTTCAAAATATGAAGTGCAGAATATTATGCACCCGATATATGATTATCGCAAAAGTGATATTTCGCTTGTGGGAATGGCAAGGTATGACGGTCTGAAAAATAATGACCAGAAGCAGATTCTGATAACACCAACGTGGCGGCGGGACATTGTAAACAGCGGAATTGCGTATGTAAAAAAGACCCATAATACGCACTTTAAAGATAGTGAGTATTATCGCATTTACAATGGCTTGATTAATGACGCAAAGCTGATTTCCTGCGCAAAAGAGTGTGGGTATCGGATTATTTATCTTCTGCATCCGGCAATGAGTGCGCAATCGGTAGATTATGAACGAAATGATTATGTTCAGATTGTGGAAGCAACCGGGAATATGAGTTATGAAAAAATACTAACAGAATCCAGTCTCATGGTTACAGATTATTCGGGTGTACAATTTGATTTTGCATATATGAGAAAGCCGATTCTTTATTATCATCCAGATACGCTTCCGCCGCATTATGAAGCAGGGGGATTGATTTATAAGACGATGGGGTTTGGTCCCATATGTCAAAATCATGAGGAAATCGTGGAGAATCTTTGCGAATACATGAAAAATCAATGTAAGATGAAGGAAATGTATGTGAAACGTGCGGATGACTTTTTTGCATATAATGATTTTGAAAATTGTCATAGAATATATGAGGCAATAGAAAATTATATGGATGAAACCCAAAGGAGTAAAATGAATGGATACTGCTAAGAAAAGAGATTATTTTTTTGATAATGCCAAGTTTTTGCTGATAATGTTGGTAGTGCTGGCACATGGTATTTCTCCATTAAAAAGCTACTCAAGAATAGCAAATATGCTATGGTATATAATAAACACATTTCATATGCCAACCTTTATTTTTATATCGGGGTATTTTGCAAAAAGCTACGTGAAAGATGATGGATTTAATATACAAAAACCTTTTACGTATTTGATGTTATATGTTTTTTCACAGATAGCAGTGACAGCTTTTGAAGTCTTGGTATTGAAAGAGAAGATAGACTACAGTTTTTTTGGAGCAAGAACTTCACTTTGGTTTTTACAATGTCTTGTAGCGTGGTACATTTTGCTGCCGTATTATGCAAAATTGAAAAGAGGGTTTGTAATTCCTTTTGCATTTTTGTGCGGTCTGTTGGTGGGATACGATAGAATGGCGGACGGGACATTTGCGTTACAGCGTGTTGTGGTTCATTTCCCGTTTTTCCTCTTGGGTTATTACTGTACAAAGGAGAATATTGAAAAGTTACTGAATAAAAAAGGAATCAATCTTGCGGCAGCATTGATATTTATTGGATTCGCAATTATTGCGTACAAGTATTCGAAAATGATTCCGAGTAGGATTATTGTATGCAGCTATAATTATTTTGCGATTGATAATATCAGAATTCCTTCCGTTTATTTTTATTGGATCGCAAGAGCGCTGTTTTACGTATCTGCTGTATTGCTTGGAGGAGCATTCCTTATATGGGTGCCCAGAAAGCAAACATTTTTCACACAATTTGGACGCAGAACACTTCAGGTATATATTCTTCATCGCTTCTTGTATTTGGCATGGCTGAAATATGAGTGGTGGAGAATGTTTAATTCTGACGCAGGAAAAATTGTGCTGGTAATATTGCTTATTGCACTGACATTTTTGTTATCTTTAAAAATCTTTGAATATCCGTTTAAGTGGGTGATGGGAATAAAAATTGCTCCTATTTTGAAGAAAGAAAAATAAAAAACAGGGTAAGGTTTTTCAAGGACCTTACCCTGTATGTTATATTATGATGAGATCTTTCGGAGTTGAAAACTGTCAACCATACGTTTGAACATTTCACTTAAATCTACAGTCGCGCTCCACCCCAGACTGCGGAGTTTGGAGTTGTCCAATGCGATAATCATTTCTGGATTATAGCCATATGAGGATATTTCTTTTGGAGTATCAAAACACACAGAAATTCCACTTTCTGGGAAAATATCACATACCAACTGAGCCATTTCACGAATGGAGCATTTTGTATTTTCGTTTGTCACATTATAAGCCTGCCCGGGAATTCCGCGTAAAAGGATATAAAACAGGGCAGCAATAGCGTCTTTGGTATAGCAATAGGTGCGTACTGTGTTGCCTGCAGTATGAAGCGTGATATTTTTGTGCTCTATCGCACAGCGTGCAAATTCAGCAAATACTCGTCCGTCGTTGTAATCAACACCTGCACCAAAGGTTTGAGAAAGCCGTGCAATTTTAACAGGGATGTCATATTCGGAAGCGTATGAAACGCAAAGGCATTCCACCATACGTTTTCCCTCGGAATAGCTGCTTCTTACTTGAAGAGGATCAATATACCCATAGGCATCTTCTTTAATAGAACCAGCATCTTTGACAGGGATGCCATATACCTCCAGTGAGGAAAGATAAAGAAACCCTTTTACGTGTTTATTTCTGGCAAAGTCAAGGATGTTTTTGGTGCCGTTGATAGCTGTTGTAATGGTTTCCACGGGCCTTTCAACAAAATATTTAGAACTGGTAGCACTGGCACCGTGTATAATGTAATCGACTTCTTTGTCATAACAGATGGTATCGTTAATATCACCGATAATTAACTCAAAATTACGACGTTCAAGTAAATTGCCAAAAATTTTTTCTGCTTTTTTTACATCGCGTGCGAAAGCCAAAATTCTTATGTTTGTGTCGCAAAGACGATTCGCACAGGCAAGCATTTTGACGATCTGCGAACCTATCAGACCTGTAGAACCTGTGATAAAAACAGTGGAATTTTTCAAATCATCTAAAGGTAGAATCCGAACCAGCTCTTCAAGATCCTGCTGCAAAACAGAATCAACCGGGCTTTCTAAGACAGAAGTAATCATAATATAATCTCCTTATTTTAATATAGACTGTTTTTTCAGAGCTTCATTAATGCGGGCTTTGTTTCTTCCGGTCAGACCGAGTCCAAAAGCCTGTTCATTTTCCTGGTATTGTAAAAGCGCACGGAACATATATACATCTTCTGGAGTAGTAACCTTAATATTTCCCCGATTTCCAGAAATCATATGTGCTTTCAGACCCTGGCTTTTAATGATGGTACATGCATCTACCATATTTTCATAGCGCGTCGGTCGTGCGCGTACAGTGTCATGTGCAGCAATGATATCCTTTAAATAAAAGCTTTGCGGAGCCTGCGCTGCATACGTACTTTTGCGGTAGGGTACAGAATCAACGGATGTACCGTCTTCACTGATTAAAATGGTTTCATAACAGGGAGTGGAAGTAATTGCATTTCCAAATTCTTTCACGCCGCTGATGTTGGCAGAAATAGTATCATAGGAGACAAAAGGACGCACACCATCGTGAATTAGTACGATGGAGTCGGGAGCATTTTCTGATTCGGCTTTTTTTAAAGCGTTGTAAATGGTATCCTGTGCGGTTTCGCCGCCTGGAAGAATACAACGTACCTTGCTGATGTGATATTCTTCAACAAGCTCTTCCATATAGTCGATATAGTCCTCTAACACGGCAAGATAAATTCGGTCAATATCTTCGTGATATTCGAAAAGTTGCAGTGTGTGTATAATGACAGGCTTTCCGTTTATTTCCAAAAATTGTTTCGGGACACCGGTCCCCATTCGGATACCGCTTCCGCCTGCAAATATGATGGCAATATTCATAAGTAGCCCTCCTAAAGGATTGTGTAAATAACATTAATTTATTCTAGCATAATGTGCAGAAAAATACAATTTTAAACAAAGGTAAAAATTTTCCGAGTGTAAATTCTTTTTTGCAGTTCAGAGTAGCCTTTCATCTTTCTCTGTTCAGTCTAGCCCGTATTCTTTCAAAAGTTCCTGATAAAAGATCGGATCAGAGTTAATACGTTCCAGATCAGCGATACGTCTATCCTGCACCAGAAGAAGAGCAAGCCTGGTGGCAGCTTTTTGCGTATCTGCGGAGCCTTTGTGATAACCTTTACTGTATCCCTCCGCAATGCCTTCATTTCTGGAGCAGCTCATATCCATAAAATAGCGTTCTCTGCTTTCTGCCTGCTGTTGGATTTTTTCTTCTTCGGAAAGCATCTTCAGATGGCTGGCAGCTTCCCGGATAGCGTTGTTCTTTTCAGCGATCATGCGGATATCCTCCCATGTTTTTGCTCTGAAGAGGCATGCCCAGTGATAAAGCTCTGAGGCACGCTCATTTTCCGTTGCGTTTTCTAACTGATTTAAGTTTAACATACGCAGAGAAAAATTTCTACTGAAAATATGGGGACGGCGTGTGTTTGTGAGCAGGTATTCACTGTAAAAATCGTCCATATCAGAAAAGGGCGGGTCGGACAGGATACCGATATGGATAGCAGGAAGGAGCTGGCTGTAATCCTGTCCGCTCTTTAGGTTGCAGAAAAGGCGG
This sequence comes from uncultured Lachnospiraceae bacterium, assembly GCA_902473545.1. GTDB lineage: Bacteria > Bacillota > Clostridia > Lachnospirales > Lachnospiraceae > Marvinbryantia. Next base: position 14,455 of record CABRSG010000002.1, read on the forward strand.
CAGAGATAGAAAAGCGCGCGGTTGCACCAGTTATCGAGGTGTCCCATCTGCATCTCCAAGTTGATCAACCGATTATTGTTTAGTTTTACGCGCACATCCATGATGCAGGTTTTATCATCAATGGATTCTCCGAGCACGATTGGATTCGTGATGATGCATTCTGTAATTTCTTCATAGAGAACCGGAAGCAGGGCGGACAGCAGACTTTTGAGCGTTTCATTACTCTCCTGCAGCACTGCGCGGAACATATAATCGTTGGTCAGACCATATCGGATCGGACCGGATGCATGATTTAGATAGTCGAACTTATTTGTCATAGGTATACTCCTTTATGCGGGGGGAAAACAACAGAGTACTGTGGTTGAGGTGAATTAAAACACTTAGTACGAAGATGGTATCATACAAATAATAAAAAGTCAATACATAAGAAATAATCATCATAATATATGTATAACTTTTGCAAAACGATAGAGTCCTCACAAGTGGACATAGTAAAGTTTTTCAGACGCATGTCCTGCAGCGATTTCAAAAGGTATTTTTCATTCATCTAAATGTCCCCCAAATATAGTAAAGAATTTTGACATGGAAAAACGAAAGCGTGTGCAATAAAATGTGCTTAAAAATATCTGAAAATTCAGAAAATTTACCCACAAACACTCTTGCAACAGGGGGAGCTTTATGGTATGGTAAGCATAATAAGGTTATTATATGCTGTTGGAATCCAGGCAGTTAGAACGGACGGCCGGAAAGGAGTGTGGATAGAATGGCAAAAGTGAATCTGCCGTATGGCATTGATGATTTTGCAAAGGTGCGGGAAAGCAATTGTTACTATATTGATAAGACCGGATTCATTAAGGAACTTCTGGATCGGACATTTGACGTGAACCTGATCACCAGACCGCGACGTTTTGGAAAGACTCTTACGATGAGTATGCTTGCAGCGTTTTTCGACATCCGAAAGGATAGTAGGAAACTTTTTGACGGGCTTGAAATTGCGAAAAACGCAGAATTCTGCGAGGAATGGATGAACCAGTGGCCAGTTTTGTTTTTAACGTTGAAGGATGTGAATGGAAGGAAATTTGATGGTGCGTATGGTCTATTGGAACAGACGATTGCCAAGCTGTGCATGGAACATTCCTATTTACAAAAAAGTGATAAAGTCGAATCCGCTGACGCAGAAGGTTTTTCAAGACTGATGTATCGCAGAGGTAACAGTATAGATGTCCAGTGTGCGTTAGACACACTACTCCGTATGATGGGGGCACATTATGGTAAAAAAGTAATCTTACTCATTGATGAGTATGACGTTCCATTAGCGAAAGCCAGCGATAATGGATACTATGGGGATATGCTGGAAGTGATACGCAGTCTGCTCGGCATGGTGTGGAAATCTAATCCGAACTTAAAATTTGCCGTGGTAACCGGATGCCTTCGGATTGCAAAGGAGAGCATCTTCACAGATGCGAACAATTTTATTTCTAATTCGATGTCCAATAAAAAGTACCAGGATTATTTTGGGTTTAGTGAGACAGAAGTGACCGCATTGCTGGATGCCGCTGAATTGCAGGATGCTTTGCCTGAAATGAAGAAATGGTATGATGGGTACCTCTTCGGCGGCAAAGAGATATACTGCCCATGGGATGTGATCAATCATGTGGATGCGCTGCTGACTGACAGTGCTGCAAAGCCGGGAAATTACTGGATCGACACGAGCCACAACAACATTATCCGGCGTTTTATAGACCATCCGCAGATCAACGTCAACGACAAGTTTGAGACCCTGCTCGCCGGCGGCGTGATCCAGGAGCCGATCCGCGAGGATCTGACCTATGATATTGCCCATTCCACAGAGGATAACCTGTGGAGCATCCTGTATCTGACAGGATATCTGACACAGGTTCCGCCGGAGAAGCTTCCGGAGGGAATGCAGCCGGAGGACGGAAAAGTGGCGCTGCGTATCCCGAACGAGGAAGTGAAGTCCGTGTTTGGCAGTACGGTAAAAAAGTGGTTCGAGGAAAAGATTGCGGCACAGGACCGCACCGCCTTGTTTAAAGCATGGTGGGACGGCGACGCGGAGAAGCTGACGCAGGAGATCACGGACATCCTGTTTGACACGATCAGTTATTTTGACTACAAAGAAGATTATTATCATGCGATGGTCACAGGCATGTTTCTGGGCGCGGGGTATGCGGTAAAGTCAAATGCAGAAGCAGGAACCGGCCGGGCGGACGTCATTATAAAAGAACAGCGGCGCAGGCGTGCGCTTGTGATCGAGGTGAAATGGTCCGGAAAGAGAGAAAATGGGAACAGTCTGAAAAAAGAATGTGCGGATGCGCTGCAGCAGATCAAGAAAGAGCAGTATAAGAAGAACCTGGAGCTTGAAGGATATAAGACCGTACTGTGTTATGGTGCGGCGTTCCGGGGGAAGACTTGCCTGATAAAGCTGGCAGGCTGATACTGAGACGAGACAATATTAATACGATGCCCTCTTGTAGTTATAATATCAGTAAGATACTGGTAATCTAACTACAGGGGTATTTTTATATCCGTTACCATTCATAGTCCTCCACCCATATGCGCATTCGTCGCCTCTTCGAGGCTCCAGTACCGCTCCTCGCGGAGCTAAGACTGCTTATATGGGTGGAGTTCCTGCTTCGCAGGTTCAATATGGATTTGCAGAAAGTCTCTTACATGCAAGCATGACGAGTCTTTCTGCAAATCCATATTGGCTGTGAATCGTAACTTATATCCACATGTGTGCCCAAATTGGGAATTGCCAGACGTTGACATCTCATTTGATTGATATTATAATACGCATATGACCGTTTTCCGGGAGAAACGCCCGGAACATGATGAATAGGCGGAGGAACTCTGGTTATGAAAAAAGTAATTGCAGGATTTTTGAAATACCGTTTCCTGCTCATGGAATTAGTAAAAAAGGGGATTAAATTAAAATACAGGCGTTCCTATCTTGGGATTATATGGACGCTGATCGAGCCGCTTCTGACGATGATCGTGCTTACGATTGTATTCGGTACGCTGCTCGGAAACAAGTCGGAGACGTTTCCGGTATATATTCTGACCGGCAGGCTGTTATATTCTATGTTTTCGGATGCCACGAAGGCGGCGATGCGTTCGATACGTTCAAACAGTGCAATGATTAAAAAGGTTTATGTTCCAAAGTACCTGTATCCGCTTTCCAGCGTGATCTTCAACTATGTGATATTTCTGCTGTCGCTGGTAGTTTTGTTTATCGTTGCGCTGGTAGTTGGAGTTTATCCGACATGGTACCTCCTTCAGGCGGTAGTGCCGCTGCTGAACCTATTTCTGCTCTCGCTGGGGGTAGGCATGATTTTAGGCACATTTTCGGTGTTCTTCCGGGATCTGGAGTATATCTGGAATGTTGCACTTATGCTGATTATGTATATGTGCGCGATTTTCTATTATCCGGAGAGACTGCTTGAGTCGGGATACAGCTTCATATTGAAGTATAATCCGCTGTATTGTATCATTGATAACTTCCGTTCGGCTGTATTTGGCTCCCCGATGAATATCGGATATTTGCTGTATTCCTTTGGATTTGCCATTGCCGCTCTGGTGATTGGCTTTGGGGTATTTTATAAAAAACAGGACAGATTTGTTCTGCATATCTAGGAGAAAAAATGGGTAATACTGCGATAAAGGTTAATGATGTCAGCATCCGTTTTAATCTCAGCAGTGAGAAAACGGATAACTTAAAGGAATATGTGATCAAGCTTCTGAAAAAAGAGATCAAATACGATGAATTCTGGGCACTGCGGGATATTTCGTTTGAACTGAAAAAGGGAGAGCGCCTTGGAATCCTGGGATTAAACGGCGCTGGAAAGAGTACTCTTCTGAAGATTATTGCCGGGGTATATAAGCCGACGGTGGGTACCGTGGAGAAGCATGGAAAGATCGCGCCGATGCTGGAGCTCGGCGCCGGATTTGATATGCAGTATACCGGGGCGGAGAATATATTTTTATACGGTTCGGTTCTGGGATTTTCGCGCGAATTTCTGGAAGAGAAATACGATGAAATAGTAGAATTTTCGGAGCTGAATAAATTTATTGATGTTCCGCTGAAAAACTATTCTTCCGGTATGCGCGCAAGGCTCGGGTTTTCGATTGCCACAGTTGTAGAACCGGATATTCTGATTCTGGACGAGGTTTTATCCGTAGGAGATGCAAAATTCCGTAAGAAGAGTGAAAGAAGAGTCATGGAAATGTTCGATAAGGGCGTAACGGTTCTGTTTGTATCGCATTCGCTGGAGCAGGTTCAGCGCCTGTGCGATAAGGCGATGATACTGGAGCATGGACAGATGATTGCTTACGGAGATACGGCAAAGGTGTCGAAAATCTACGAGAAGAAAACCAGATAAAAGTGAGGAGATAGTATGGGAGTTTCACCAGAGACGCATTACGAAAATGCGAAAAATGAATTGGAAATCCTGGATGTGCTGATTCAGTACCGGGATATTGCAGAGACATACCGTACTGCGGCTTCGGAGATGAAAGCGGCCGGGAACTATAAGGATGCCCCGGCGTTAGCAAAAGAATATCTGCGAAAAGCGGAAGAGACGGAGCAAAGTGGTAAAGAGCAGTTATATGTAAAGGCATGTGATCGAATGCAGCAGGCGCATTCCTCGATAGACCGGAAGCTGGCGATCGACTCGTTTGAGCGGATCAGTGGATATAAGGATGCCGATGCGCTTGCAGAGCAATGCCGGCAGAAGAACATGAAGAGCAGTCAAAAATCGAGCATTAAAAATATACTGGTTATTGCCGGGCTGGGGATTTTGCTTATTTGTTCCGCTGCATTCCTTTTTTCGCCGCAGCGAAAATATAACCAGGCGCTTGCTCTGATGGAGCAGGAGGACTATTCCGCAGCGCAGGAGATATTGGACGGTCTGGAAGGATATCGTGACAGCGAGGAAAAGGTTTCGCTGTGCAAAGAAAAAATAGCTGAGCGTAAGCGGGCGGAGGGACTGAAGAATCTCTCGAAGGCAAAGGCTGGTGCGGAGGCTGTTTTTGGACCATATACATGGAAGGTTCTGGAGAAGAATGATGAGACGGCGATCCTGATCGCGGCTCACACCGGGAAGATCAAAGAGCTTACAGAGGTTGCCTACCATGAAAGCGATGAGGATGTGACATGGGAGAACTGTTCGCTGCGGGCATGGCTGAACGGAACATTTCTGGAGGAATTTACGGAGGAAGAAAAGGCCAGGATCCTGCTGACAGATGTAAAGAATGAGGGAAGCAATCCATACGGAATTGACGGAGGAGCGGATACGCAGGATTATGTGTATCTCCTGAGTGCAGAAGAGACACAGAAATACGCGGAGGAGATAGCTTCGATAAATTTGAACTGGCTGCTGCGGACGCCGGGCAATGCAAAGGACACAGTTGCCTATGTAAGCTCGGATCATGCGGTAATGGAATACGGGTGTCCGGTAGATTGGGACAAGTTTGATATCTGCCCGGTGATCAGGGTGTCTGTAAAAGAATAAGAATGCTAAGAATAAAGAGGAAGATCCGGCTGCGATCTTCCTTTTTTGTTGCCATGCATCCGAAGGGAGCTGCTGGTGGCAGGTCCTGTAGGTACTTCGAAAAAGTTTTTTTAGTCTATAAAAGTTTAATAAAGGCTAAAGTATGGAAATATATGCCAATTATCCGTAAGATAAAAGAAAATTTTTACAAAGGAGAGGTGCATTATGAAAGATAAGATCGAAGATCTGCTCTATAGTGTGGGAGCATTCCAGCATTATAAAGGATATTCTTATTTTGTGCAGGCGGTAAATCTGGCAGCGAAAGAGCCGGAGCGTCTGACAGATGTATGCAAGGAAATCTACGCGCCCATTGCAGAGAAAAATCATACGACTGTTTCAAATGTAAATAAAAATATCCGTACGCTTCGCGATCGTTTCTGGGAAAACGGAGGCAAAGAACGGCTTATTGAATGGACAGGCTGCGCTGCATGGGAAGAGCAAAAGCCGTATCCGAAGGAATTTATCGGAATTATGGTCCGTCTTTTGGAAGACGAGGCGAAAGCGGATTGAGCAGGAGAATGACAATACAGGGAAAAAGAAGCTAGCGGCAGAGTTGTGGTGATAAATACAATTTTGCCGCTTTTCTTTATGCAAATTCCGCTGTTCACCTTTTTAATAGATTTTGTATTCGTCAAAATAATGGTATCATATGATATTTAAAATGTCAAGTAATTGATAAAAATATTTTAAAATGAAAAACAATGCAATAACAGTAAAATAAAACAGCAAAAGACGGAAAAAACGACTTAAATAATATCTGGAGACATAACGCTGTGTGAAAATATTTTTTTGTGTGGAAAACCGTCATATCCTGTGGTATAATGCATTCGAAATAGTTTATGGAAAACACAGAAGGGAAGTGCTGGCTATGGAAATGCTGTCTGTTGTTTTGCCGGCATACAATGAAGAAAAAATGATCGTCCGGGCTGTGCAGGAGGTAGGTAAGGTGCTGGAGAACGCCCGGATTTCTTATGAGCTGGTATTTGTGGACGATGGTTCGAAGGATGCGACCTGGAGACAGATCGAGGAGACTGCGAAAGAAAACCCGCATGTCACCGGGGTTCATTTTTCGCGGAATTTTGGAAAAGAGGCGGCGATGTTTGCCGGGCTTGCCAACGCAAAGGGTGACTGCTGTGTTGTGATGGACTGCGACCTTCAGCATCCGCCGGAAACGCTGGTGGAGATGTACCGTCTCTGGGAGCAAGGCTATGAGGTCGTGGAGGGCGTGAAGCGGACACGCGGAAAAGAGAGCGCGCTGCACAAGGCGAGTGCGGGGATGTTTTATAAGATTATCTCTAAAGCAGTGGGAATCGATATGTCTCGCGCGTCGGATTTTAAGCTGATGGACCGGCGGGCAGTGGACGCGATTCTGGATATGCCGGAGCGCAATGCATTTTTCCGGGCATTGTCCTCCTGGGTTGGCTTTCGTTCTGCTTCGGTAGAGTTTGATGTACAGGAGCGCACGGAAGGCGAGTCGAAGTGGTCGACCGGAGCGCTGATCAAGTATGCTGTTACGAATATTGTGGCATTTTCTTCCGCACCCATGCAGTTTGTTACCTTTGCCGGAATCGGGGTGTTTTTACTCGGTATCGTACTGGGAATACAGACTCTGGTCAAATATTTCATGGGACATGCGGTGGAGGGCTTTACGACGGTGATTCTTCTTATTTTATTTATAGGAAGTATTATTATGATAAGCCTTGGTATTATTGGATACTATATATCCAAGATCTATGAGGAAGTAAAGGGCAGACCGCGCTATCTGATTTCCAGGAAAATTGAAAGCCGGATAAAAAAGTAAGACGGATATGTTTGGAGGAAGAAGCATGAAAGTTTTTGTGACAGGCGTCGGCGGACAGCTTGGTCATGATGTGATGAACGAGCTGGCGAAGCGCGGACATGCAGGCATCGGAAGCGATATCACGCCGCAGTACAGAGGAATTGCAGACGGCAGCGCGGTGACGAAGATGCCGTATGAGCAGCTTGATATTACCGATGCGGAGGCAGTGGAGAAGGCGCTTGCTGAGGCGGCGCCGGATGCGGTGGTGCACTGCGCGGCATGGACGGCGGTCGATCTGGCGGAGGACGACGACAAGGTTGAGAAGGTGCGGCTGGTAAATGCGGCGGGGACGGCAAATATTGCCCGCGTATGCAGGAAGCTGGACTGCAAAATGCTGTATCTTTCCACGGATTATGTGTTTGACGGACAGGGGACAAAGCCATGGCAGCCGGACTGCAAGGATTACAGGCCGCTGAATGTTTACGGGCAGACGAAGCTGGAAGGCGAGCTTGCTGTGGCGGAGCAGCTTCAGAAGTATTTTATTGTCCGCATTGCCTGGGTGTTTGGCGTGAATGGAAAGAATTTTATCCGCACGATGCTGGATCTCGGCAAAAAATACGATACGATCCGTGTGGTGAACGACCAGATCGGCACGCCGACCTATACCTTTGATCTTGCGAGGCTGCTGGTGGATATGATCGAGACGGAGAAATACGGCTATTATCATGCGACAAACGAGGGCGGTTATATCAGCTGGTATGATTTTACGAAGGAAATTTTCCGCCAGGCGAAGGCGATGGGACACGATGAGTACAGCGAGGAGCAAGTGAAGGTGTGCCCGGTGACGACGGAGGAATACGGCGTGTCAAAGGCGAAGCGCCCGTTCAATTCCCGGCTGGATAAGAGCAAGCTAAAAGAAAATGGCTTTACGCCGCTTCCTTCCTGGCAGGACGCCCTGCAGCGCTATCTGCAGGCAATCGAGATATGATGGGGCAAATGCGTCAGCATGAAAAAATCACAGGAGACGCAGAGAAAAACAGGAAGCTTTAAAAACGGAGGAAAATCATGAGAACGTATCTTGTTACCGGGGGCGCAGGCTTTATCGGTTCCAATTATATTCATTATATGTTTAAGAAATATGACAACGAAATCCGCATTATCAATGTAGACTGTCTGACATACGCGGGCAATCTGGAGAATCTGCGCGATGTGGAGAAGCGTGAAAATTATACGTTTGTAAAGACGGATATCACGGACAGCGCGGCGATCACAAAGATTTTCGAGGAAAATGACATCGACCGCGTGGTACATTTTGCGGCGGAGAGCCATGTCGACCGCAGCATTAAAAATCCGGAGGTGTTCGTGCGCACAAATGTGCTTGGCACGCTGGTGATGCTGAACGCGGCGAAGGCGGCATGGGAGCTGCCGGACGGAAGCTTTAAGCCGGATAAGAAATTTTTACATGTCTCTACGGATGAGGTGTACGGTTCTCTGGAGAACGAAGGGGAATATTTCTATGAGACAACGCCCTACGATCCGCACAGTCCGTATTCTGCCAGCAAGGCATCCTCGGATATGCTGGTAAAATCCTATATGGATACGTATAAATTTCCGGCGAATATTACAAATTGCAGCAACAATTACGGACCGTACCAGTTTCCGGAGAAGCTGATCCCGCTGATCATCAACAATGCGCTGCAGGGGAAAAAGCTTCCTGTTTACGGTGACGGCAGGAATGTGCGCGACTGGCTGTACGTGGAGGATCACGCAAAGGGTATCGACATGGTGCAGGAGAAGGGGCGCCTTTTTGAGACGTACAATATCGGCGGTCACAATGAAAAACAGAATATCGAGATCATTCATATTATTTTAGATACATTGCAGGAGATGTTGCCGGAGGGCGATCCGCGCAAAGCGCTTGTGAGCGAGGAGCTGATCACCTATGTCGCCGACCGTAAGGGGCATGACCGCCGCTATGCGATCGCGCCGGACAAGATCCGCAGCGAGCTCGGCTGGGAACCGGAGACGATGTTTAAGGACGGCATCCGCCGGACAATCCAGTGGTTCTTTGAAAACGAAGAGTGGATGAAGAACGTTACCAGCGGAGATTACCAGAAATACTATGACGATATGTACTCGAACAGTGAGAAAATGTAAATTTTCGAGCGGGCGTTTGGGGAGCACCGGGAGGGAGTAAATATGAAGGGAATTATTCTTGCGGGCGGCAGCGGCACACGCCTTTATCCGCTCACAAAGGCAATTTCAAAACAGATCATGCCGGTTTACGATAAGCCGATGATCTATTATCCGCTGTCTACGCTGATGCTTGCGGGGATCCGGGAGATTCTGATTATTTCCACACCGCGGGACATCAAAGTGTTTGAAGAGCTGTTCGGGACAGGCGAGCAGCTTGGACTTTCGTTCAGCTACGCCATCCAGGAGGAGCCGCGCGGGCTGGCGGACGCCTTTATAATAGGAAGAGAGTACATCGGAAATGACCGGGTGGCGCTTGTTCTCGGCGATAATATTTTCTATGGTCAGAGCTTTTCGCGTGTGCTGCAGACGGTAGCGGCGCGCGGGACGGGAGCGACCATTTTCGGCTATTATGTGCGCGATCCGCGGGCATACGGTGTGGTAGAGTTTGATGAAAGCGGAAAAGCGCTTTCTATCGAGGAAAAGCCGGAGCATCCGAAGAGCAATTATGCGGTTCCGGGGCTTTATTTCTATGATAACGACGTGGTGGAGATCGCGAAGAATGTAAAACCGAGCGCGCGCGGAGAGCTTGAGATCACCAGCGTGAACAACGAATACCTTCGCCGCGGTATGCTGCAGGTGGAGACGCTCGGACGGGGGTTTGCGTGGCTGGATACCGGAAACCACGATTCTCTGCTTGATGCTGCGGATTTTGTCGCAGCGTTCCAGAAGCGGCAGGGGTTATACATTTCCTGCATTGAGGAGATTGCTTTCAAGCGGGGCTTTATCACAAAAGAGCAGCTTTTAAAGCTGGCGGAGCCGCTGATGAAAACACCCTACGGACAGTATCTGATGGAAGTGGCGCAGGGACTGTAGCCGGAATGTCATCTTTGGGATTGAAACAGAGCGGGCTTCGGAAATCAGGGAGCCTGGCCGGCATGAATATATATGCAGAAACACAGGATTAAGGAATAGGACAATGGGCAAGATAACAGTAGAAACATGTGAGATAGAAGGGTTAAAGGTCATCGTGCCGACGGTTTTCGGGGATGAGCGCGGCTATTTTATGGAAACTTACAATTACAACGACTATAAGGCAGCCGGCATTGATATGGAATTTGTGCAGGATAATCAGTCCGCCTCGAAGAAGGGTGTTCTGCGCGGACTGCATTTTCAGATCAATTTTCCGCAGGACAAGCTGGTGCGGGTGGTTTCCGGCGAGGTGTTTGACGTGGCGGTCGATCTGCGTCCGGGGTCTGCAACCTATGGAAAATGGCACGGCGAGCTTCTTTCCGCCGAAAATAAAAAGCAATTTTTTATACCGAAAAATTTTGCACACGGCTTTCTGGTGCTTTCGGATTATGCGGAGTTTGCCTATAAATGTACAGACTTTTACCACCCGAACGATGAGGGCGGTCTTATGTGGAACGATCCCGACATCGGCGTTGCCTGGCCGATCCCGGAGGGGATGGAGCTGACGATTTCGGAAAAAGACCGGAAGTGGGGCGGCATCCGGGAATACACCAAAGCACGGGAGTGATATATTGAAGAAACAGGAATTGCTGATAAAAGAAATCTATCAGAGCCGCAGGCTGATTGCTTCTCTTGCGAAGAATGACTTTAAGAAACGTTATGCAGGCTCCTATCTTGGCACGATCTGGGCGTTTATCCAGCCGCTTGTCACAGTCTGCGTCTACTGGTTTGTGTTTGGGCTGGCGCTTCGCAACGGAGCAGAGCGCAGCGTGCCGTTTGTGCTCTGGCTGATGGCAGGGCTGGTGCCGTGGTTCTTTTTCCAGGAAGGGCTGATGGGAGGCACGAATGCGCTGCTGGAATATAACTATCTGGTGAAAAAAGTAGTGTTTAACATTCGGATACTGCCGCTGGTGAAGGTGCTGTCGGCAGTGTTTGTGCATGTATTTTTTATACTGGTGGTAATTATTATTTACCTCCTTATGGGGTATCCGCCTACCTGGTACACTTTGCAGATCGCATACTACAGCTTCAGCCTGTTCATGCTGGTACTTGCGCTCACTTATTTTACCAGTTCGGTGGTGGTGTTTTTCCGTGACCTCGGTCAGATCATCAACATCGCGCTGCAGGTCGGAATCTGGGCAACGCCGATCATGTGGGCGTTTGAGGACCTTGGGCTGGACGGGATCATTGTGAAGCTGTTTAAGCTGAATCCGCTTTTCTATATCGTACAGGGCTTCCGGGATTCTCTGATCGATCATGTCGGCTTCTGGCAGCATCCGCTGCTGACGATTTATTTCTGGCTGTTTACGCTGGCGGTATTTTATTTCGGGTTAAAGCTGTTTAGGAAGCTGCAGGTGCATTTCGCGGATGTGCTGTAAATGCAGGAAAAAGAAAGCTCCCGGTTTACCGGAAAAAGACGGCGGATACCGGGAAAAGCGCGGTACGTCAGGGAAGCGTGACTGTGCGGAAAACGGATCCTGCGGCGATGCGGGAAACGCGGAAAGGGAAAGGCGAATGAGCGAATTTGCGATTCAGGTGAAAAATCTGACGAAGATTTACAAACTATACAATAAGCCCTCCGACCGTTTGAAGGAAGTGCTTGGCTTTAAGGTTGACGCACAGGATCACTATGCGCTGCGGGACGTCTCCTTTGATGTGAAGCGCGGCGAGACTGTGGGCATTATCGGGACAAACGGTTCCGGAAAATCGACGATACTGAAAATTATTACCGGTGTGCTGAATCCCACGCAGGGCCATGTGGCGGTGGACGGCAGGATTTCCGCGCTTCTGGAGCTTGGAGCGGGGTTCAACATGGAGTATTCCGGTATTGAAAACATTTATCTGAACGGCACCATGATGGGTTTTTCAAAGGAAGAGATAGACGCGAAGCTTTCGGATATTTTGGAATTTGCGGATATCGGTGACTTTGTCCATCAGCCGGTGAAATCGTATTCCAGCGGTATGTTTGTACGGCTGGCGTTTGCCGTTGCGATCAACATCGACCCGGAAATCCTGATCGTGGATGAGGCGCTTTCTGTGGGCGATGTGTTTTTCCAGGCGAAGTGCTACCGGAAATTTGAGGAATTTAAGGAGCAGGGACGAACCATTTTGTTTGTCAGCCATGATCTGAGCAGCATCGGGAAATATTGCGACCGCGTGGTGCTTTTAAATAAAGGAACAAAGCTTGCCGAGGGCGGCGCCAAGGAGATGGTGAATCTCTATCGGCGCGTGCTGGTGAACCAGACAGAGGATACCACGCAGGGCGGATCCGGGCAGGCGAAGCAGCTTCCGGGGAAAAAGCAGAAGGAATATCTGCATCTGAATCCGAAGGTGCTGGAATATGGAAACGGCATCGCCTCCATCGTAGATTTCTGCATCTACGATCACGAGGGCAGAGCGAGCGGCACCATCGAGAAGGGCGAGGAATTCCAGGTGATGATGAAGGTGCAGTACCAGGGCGACGTCTCGGAGCCGGTTTACGCGTTTACCATCAAGGATCTGAAGGGAACCGAGCTGACCGGCACGAACACGATGTATGAAAAGATACCGGTGAAGCCGCAGAAAAGCGGCGATGAGCAGACCATCACGTTTACGCAGAAAATGCCGCTGGAGGCGGGGGAATATATGCTGTGCCTGGGATGCACGGGATATCACCAGGGAGAATTTACCGTTTTCCACCGGCTGTATGACGTGTGCAATCTGACAGTGATCACGGACAAGAAGGCGGTCGGCTATTTCGATCTGTTTTCGGAGGTTACGGTGACAGGCGGGAAGTAGAAAACGAAACCAACATTTGCGGGGGATTTTTATGGCAGAGTTTAATTTAACATATTATAAGGACGAGGATCGGTATTCAGACGGAAATATTGAGGAGGTCATGCTGGACATGGCAAAGCGGGGGATTTCCTACGAGGAGCTTCCGCGGGAGGAAGTCAGCTTTCCGATCATCTATCATTTTTCCGCGATGCGCGAGAACATTCTGAACTGGTATCCGTTTAAGAAGGATGCAAGCATTCTGGATATCGGGGCGGGCTGCGGCGCGATCACCGGACTTTTGTGCCGTCGGGCAAAAAAGTGGTTGCCGAGCTGTCGAAGCGGCGGGCGTCGATCAATTATGAGCGCAATAAACAATATGACAATCTCTGTATCATGGTGGGTAATTTAAACGATATGGAGTTTACCGAAAAGTTTGACTACGTCGTGCTGAACGGCGTTTTAGAATATGCGATGAGCTTTACGGAAGGCGACACGCCGTATGAGACGTTTCTGGAGAATATGGGGCGGTTCTTAAAGGAGGACGGCCGTTTTCTGATTGCGATTGAAAACCGGCTGGGG
>CABRSG010000003.1 GCA_902473545.1 uncultured Lachnospiraceae bacterium
AGCCTAAACTAACTGGAAAATAGTGCTTGCCAAAGGTCTTTCCGCATGATATACTTTGAGATAATCTCCACGAGGGAGTAGTCGGCATAGAAAATATGTGATAATCATCGACAGAATGGTGCCCAGCGCCCGGTGTTATCTTAAATGACGAGACTCATGGACAGCGTCTGCTGTCCGTGAGTCTTTTTTTATCGACAGCAGCTGCTCACAAGCTATCTTGTCACCCGTCCCGCTAAGTCCGGGACATTCTCCATCGCATGGCCCTCTTTGCAGCCTCCAGTGCCTTTTCTGCTCGACTCGCGGAGTCATGCACATTACCAGGGAGGAATTTTTATGAGTTTTGCAGAAATCTTTTTGTTAGCGTTGGGACTTTCCATGGATGCATTCGCAGTCTCTATCTGTAAGGGGCTTAGTCTGAAAAATGTAACGACGAAGCATATGTGTATCGCCGGAGCATGGTTCGGCGGATTCCAGGCATTGATGCCGCTGACCGGCTATTTTCTCGGCAGGTCCTTCGCCAATATAATCACACAGTTTGACCACTGGATCGCTTTCGTCCTGCTGCTCTTTATCGGCGGAAACATGATACGGGAAGCGTTCGGCGAGGAAGAAAGCATGGACTGCTCGATGGATGTAAAATCCATGTTTGTACTGGCGATCGCTACCAGCATCGACGCACTGGCAGTCGGAGTAACCTTTGCCTTTCTCAAAGTTTCCATCCTTCCTGCGGTCTGTCTGATCGGTGCCACTACCTTCGTCTGTTCGGGCGCCGGTGTCAAAATCGGCAGCGTCTTCGGCGCAAAATACAAATCAAAAGCAGAAATTGCCGGCGGCATCATTCTGGTGCTGATCGGTCTGAAAATATTGCTGGAGGGCGTGGGGATCTTATAGATCCTCACGTTTTGAATAAATCTGACCATGGGGCAAACAGGCTGCCTTTTAGCCCTCCCAGGGACGGATGCGGTAGGCTGCGCCGATTTCTTTACAGATCTGGGCACACTGCTGCTCTTCCTCTGCCGTCAGGGTTGTGGCGACGGTGGTCATTACAACATGCGGAACATATTTTGTGCAGTCCCGTGCAAAATCGAGCATCGCCTGGTAGGAGATATCGCCGAATTTACTGCGCACAAGCTCATGATAGCGCTGCGGATTCGGTGTATTCAGACTGATGGAAACAGTGTCAATCAGCCCCTGCAGAAGCTGCGCGGTTTTTTCTCCATGAATCAGATCTGATAACCCATTCGTGTTGATCCTCGTCGGAATGTGATATTTCTTTTTCGCGTATTCCGCCACCTTCAATATCACATCAAGACGCTCTGTCGGCTCCCCGAAGCCGCAGAATACCAGCTCCTTGAAATCCTCCATCTGAAAGTTATCAAAATCCGCGATAATTTCTTCGTAAGTCGGCTCCCGTTCCAGCCAGAGAGAACCGGATTCTCCCATCTGGTCGCGTGTCTGCCGCAGACAGAAGGTACACGCGCACGGACACTTATTGGTTAAGTTCACATATAGATTCTGATACACCTTATATAAAATCGTCATACTCCGTTCCGCCTTTCCCGTCCTTATTTATGTTGCTTTCCGTTTTCCCCGCATTTCAGGCTTCTGCATAGCCCATTACGTAAAAAAACGTCTACCTCAACTTATCCAGTATCTCCTCAAACGCTACGCCGTCCGTCACCGGAATCTCCAGTTCCATTGATTTTTCAATACATTTCTTGACAAAATTGGATGCCTTTTTAACAGATACGGCAAAATCCACTCCATTTACTGCATCCGCCGCGATAATGGATGCAAAAAGGTCGCCCGTTCCGCACCGCTGTGTGCCTACGCGGATGGTTCGCAGAAAATGCTCACATTCTTTTTCATCACATACATAATTTGCGATGTAGCTGCCCTGTACAATGCCAGTGATGACAACCTTCGACGGTCCCATTTCCATCAGCTTTACCGCCAGCTCGCGTATTTCTTTTTTTCTCCATTTTTCTTTATATGGCGTATCCGTTAAGATGCATGCCTCCGTGAGATTAGGCGTCAGAATATCTGCATACTGCACCAGCCTTTTCATACTTTTGCAAAGCGTGGGCGTAAATGTCGCATAAGCTTTGCCGTGATCTCCCATCACGGGATCAATAATGACAAGTGTCTGCTCATTGCGAAAGTCCCTGATAAAATTTTCCACAATATCAATCTGCGTCTCCGAACCGAGAAACCCGGAATAAATTCCGGAAAATTCCAATCCCATAAGCTTCCAGTTTGTGATATATTCGGGCATTTTTTCTGTATAGTCATCAAAAAAATAATGCTTATACCCGGTATGATTAGAGAAAATTGCCGTCGGAACCGGACAGCACTGCACCTTCAGCTTTGAAATAACAGGAAGGGAGACTGCTATTGAGCATCTCCCATATCCAGACATATCATTAATTACCGCTATCTTTTTCTGTAAGCCCTTAGAAACCATATCCCGCCTCCATCCAATTATATATAGTATACCACCATCTGATATGGTTTAAAGAGCCAGTTTCCGCAAAATTGGCCAATCCAATTTTGCGTTGGACCCGTCATCTTCCCAGACTATATTTCAAAATCTCAAGACTTAAAGTCGCAATCTCGCAAACTGCTCCTTCCACAGGCGCGTCCCCTCATTCTCCAGATAAAATCGCATTTTTACATCCTAATCATGTCCTCGCAATGCTATTTATCTTTTTTGCAGCGCTTTCTCATTCTAAAATCCCGCTTTCCTCAACTCATCCATCATTGCAGGACTTGTCATCTGAGCTGACTATTCCTCGATTTCATTTTTCCACAGAACTGGCCGCTCCGTTTTCGTAATAATCCCATCCCCGGGCTAAATAAAGTTGTTCCATCAGCCATACTCAGTGTCTATAGCTCCACCCGTACTCCTTTTTCAGCCTCTCATATATCTCAAACGCAACCGGACAGACCTCAATTACATCCAGCACGCTGTAAAGACTTGACCACCTGTCCGGCTGATCCGTATACGGATATTTCTTACAGCTTTCCGGTCGACAATCGCCTAACTGACAATTTCCATCCGGTTTCAGGAAATCGCAGGGTATATTTTTGGTCTGATAAGCGTTTTCTCCGTCATCTGCCCCCAGATATTTTTCAATAAACTGCTCTTTCGTAAGTCCCATATACTCCGCATCCCGGGCAAGATCAGTTTCTGGGATACTTCCTCGGTACATCTTGCAGCAGTTCCTGCATCTGCTGCAGTCATACCCGGCAAACAACTCTTTGTGCAGCCTGTGGAACCGTTCGTCCAATTCTTTTTCATCTGCATTTCCTTTCAGGTAAATGCGAAATTCATAATTTTCATTTCTTTTTTTCGTCGCTTCGAATTTTACTTTTCTCGGTGCAATCATTTCCATTCCCCTTTACATATACGGTTGAATCATAAACTTCGTCTGCTCCCCACTCTTTCACTTACCAGTTCAAAAAGATTCTCCTTTGTGGCAAACAGATTCTTCGGATTTCTCCCGATAAGCAGATACTGGTTTTCATCATCTCTCCCCTTTCTCCAAAACCCACTTCACCAGGATATCTTCCGTATTCTTCGCCCCTCCACTTTTTTCTTCGTGGAACAAATCGTGGCGGGCGTTGGGGATGAGGTGGAACTCCACATCTTTAAGGCCAGCCCGGCCGGCTATCTTATCCTCATAGCACCTTAGGTAGTCCCTCAGCAAAAAGGAACTTAGAGAAAATCCCATCATAAAATGGGGAATTTCCGAAAAACAGCGTTCCATTTCCCGGTAAAAAAGGTGCATATCCAGAATGCTGGCCTTCCAACCGCCTTCTCCGAAGGATGCACACTTCGGATCACCGCCGTTTTGTCCATGTCCTCTTAAATCAAATCCGGCAACGGCAACACCCCTGGCTGTCATCGCCTCCGCCAGTTTTTCATACCGTCCGATATGTTCTGTCATGCCATGGGAGATCTGCAGCAGCATCTTCGGCGTTTCCTTTGGCATCCAGATCTTTCCCGTCAATGATACGCCGCCATCTCCCAAAAATGTTATCTCCTCTGTCTTCATTCCAGCTCTCCTCTTCAAAGCAGTATTTTCCCTTCACAATGACGTGGACTGTTGTTTCTTTCAGTATAGCCTTTTTCCAGGAAAAGGACAATCCATTTTTCCAAAACATGATTTTGGCCACCACGTGTTCTCCTGTTATTGAGGGCGTGAGCGGGGAATGTTGTTCTTCGCCCAATATTAGGGGCGCGAAAGATCGCAAAGGCATCACCCGCTCCTAAGGCGCAAAACCTCCCAACGATGACCTGGTACGGCACCGCAGGAATAAGCCTTAAAGCCGACGGACCATATCGCCATACGCAAAAAAAAACAGGCAGTATACCTACAATGTACACTACCTGTCTTTCTCATTCAAAATACAAAACAAACCTTTGTGGATACGTCTCCGACCAGTTTTCTAAAATGAATCATTTACACATTTTCCGGAAACACCACACGCATCCGCGTGCCCACTCCGGTTTTGCTCCACAGCCCGATCTCCGCGCCGTGCTTTGCCACGACATGTTTTACGATCGCAAGTCCCAGACCGGTGCCGCCCGTAGATTTGGAACGGCTTTTATCCACGCGGTAAAAGCGCTCGAAAATACGCTTCTGATCCTCCTCCGGGATGCCGATGCCGGTGTCCTCCACCGTCAGTACGGCATGATTTCCCTCCATGCCGACGTGCATCACAACACTTCCATCCGGTACATTATAGCGAACCGCGTTGCTGCAGAGATTATACATAACCTCCTCGATCATCTCCCGGTTTGCCTGAATGATGCAGGATTCCCCGGCAAGCGTCAATGTCACATGATGTTTTTCCGCATTTACCTGCATCATGTCCACGCATTTTTCTGCAAGCTCGTACAGATCTACCGTTTCTTTCACCAGCACGTCCTCGGAGCTGTCCAACTCGGAAAGGCGCAGAATGTCGTTAATCAGCATCAGCAGGCGATTAGAGCTTTTATGAATTTCCGCAGAAAAACGCACTGTATCCTCTTTTGTGGCAATTCCGCTCTCGATCAGCTCTGAGTAGCCGGAGATCGCCGTCAGCGGCGTCTTTAATTCATGTGAGACATTTGCAGTAAATTCCTGCCGCATCTGCGAGCTTTTTACAATATCAGAATGTTGCTTTTGAATGGTATCCAGAAACGGTTTCATTTCCTTGTAGGCAATCTCATAGTTTTCATCATCCATGTGCAGCGCCATATCCTCGATCGGAGCAATGATACTCTTTGTAAGAAAATGCGCCAGCACAAGGCAAATGAGGAACAGCGCCGCTCCCATAAAAAGAAGTACCGGAATCAGCGGCAGCAGAAAACTCCAGACGCTGCCCGCTTCCTTTGCAACACGCAGAACTCTGCCGTCGTCAAGCCGTATCGCATAATAATATGTGTTCTTATCAAGCGTATCAGACCTGCGGACGCTCTCCGCCTCGCCGCTCTCCAGCGCGTTCTGGATTTCCGGACGATCCCCGTGATTATCCATCTGCCCAATATCCGCGTTGCTGTCGAAAGCTACCGTACCATCCGTATTGATCAGCGTAATGCGCAGATCCTCCACCGATTCCGCTTCAAACAATTCCTTTTGCCCGTCGAAAATGCCGGCGCTTTTGATGACATGCGCATAAGTTTTCAGGCTGCCCACGACCTCCTCCTGGAACAGATTGTAGCAGACAAAGACCGAAAGAAACACCGTCAGAAAAATTGCAACCGCCGTAATCAGCAAAAACTGCGCGTTAATCTTTTTTCTCATTCAATCCGGTACCCCACATTCCGCACAGTCTTAATATATTTTCCAGCAATTCCAAGCTTCTGACGCAACGTTTTAATATGCATATCCAGCGTGCGCGATTCCCCCTCGAAATCCACGCCCCAGACGCGCTCCATAATGCTCTCGCGCGCCATCACAATACCGGCATTCTGCAGAAACAGCTTCAGCAGCTCAAACTCCTTGTAGGTCAGCTCGCAGGGGACATCCGACACATAAACCATACGTTTCTCATTGTCCATAAAGATCTCATGCAGGCGCATCAGCTTTTCCTCTTCCATTTGATTCACGCGGCGCAGCACCGCCTTCACCCTGGAGATCAGCTCCATGACGCCAAATGGTTTTGTGATGTAATCGTCTGCTCCGTTATCAAGCCCCTTTACCTTGTCAATCTCCGTGGATTTCGCCGTCACCATCACCACCGGCACCTTTTTTGTCTCCGGATTGCGGCGCAGTTTCTTTAAAACCTCCACGCCGTCGCTGTCAGGCAGCATAATGTCCAGGAGCACCAGATCCGGCTTTCGCTCAGAAACCTTGTTCCAGAAAGGCTTCGCGTATTCAAATTCTTCTACTGAATAACCGCTGTTTTTGAGAGAATAGCTCTCAATTTCCCGTATATTTTTATCGTCCTCCAGTATATAGATCAAGCTCATGCCTCCCACATCCTTTCTTGTAACTGTTTGAGACTTTATTCCCGCACAATTACCTCCCTTTTTAGTTTATCATATTTCTCTTTTTATGGCAAAATATATTTTCTGCGATATTTGTCACATTCCTGCTGAAATTCCTTATTATCCTCACGGCGCAATACATCCGCGTAGGCGTGCGGGTCATATTCGCTCTCATGACGCTGGATCAGATACACCGCGATGTTCGAACAGTGATCCGCCACACGCTCAAAGTTCGTGCAGATATCGGAGAGGATAAAGCCCATCTCGATCGTACAGTTGCCCTTCTGTAAACGCTCCACATGACGTTTCTTCACCTGTGAATTGATGTAATCCATCACTTCCTCCAGCGGCTCCACCTCCTGCGCAGTCGTCAGATCGTCGTTCACAAAGCTGTCAAAAGCAAGCCCGACAATCTCTGTCACGGCTTTTTTGAAAACCTCCAGCTCCTGCTGCCCCATCTCAGAAAAATGGATTTTTTTCGTGTGCAGCTCCTCTGCCGCCGCCATCACACTAACAGAGTGGTCGGAAATCCGCTCAAAGTCTCCAATGCAGTGCAGCATCATAGACAGTGCGCGGCTGTCTGAATCCGAAAGATTGCGGCTGCTCAGCTTCACAAGATAGCTGCCCACACTGTCCTCGTACTTATCCACAATATCCTCCAGCTCCCGGATACGCGCCACTTTTTTCTCATCAAAATTATCAAACAGGGAAACCGACATAGAAAATCCCTCCCTTGTCAGCTCCGCCATCTGTTTGGTCGCCTCCATCGCCTGCTCGCAGGCAAACGCCGGGCGTTCCAGGAAACGCTCATCCAGCACCGGCACCTCCAGTTCCTGCAGCTCGCCGGATTTCCTGTAATTTCCAACAGTCGCGTGCGCCAGCTTCACAAGCTGATCGCCAAACGGCAGCAAAAGCAACGTAGTGAATATGTTAAATACGCTGTGGATAACCGCAATGTTTGCCGGTCCGACAGCTTCCGTAAGAAAATCAAAATGTACAAACGCATTAACGCCATAAAAC
Organism: uncultured Lachnospiraceae bacterium; assembly: GCA_902473545.1. GTDB lineage: Bacteria > Bacillota > Clostridia > Lachnospirales > Lachnospiraceae > Marvinbryantia. Next base: position 7,499 of record CABRSG010000003.1, read on the forward strand.
AGCACCAGACAGACCACCGTACCAATTAAGTTAAAATACAGATGGATTGCCGCCGCGCGTTTTGCATTTTTATTTGCCCCCACAGACGACATGATCGCCGTGATACAGGTACCGATATTCTGTCCCATAATAATCGGGATCGCTAAACCATATGTGACACTCCCTGTAGTGCAGAGCGCCTGCAGAATACCGACAGACGCGGAAGAGCTCTGGATAATTGCCGTAATCAGCGTACCCGCAAGCACTCCCATTAACGGATTTGAGAACGCCATCAATATGTTGCCAAACTCCGGCACATCCGCCAGCGGCTTCACGGCATCGCTCATATTGTCCATGCCGTACATCAAAATCGCAAAGCCCACCATAATCGTGCCGATATTTTTTCGCTTTTCTTTTTTTGAAAAAAGAATAAATGCGGCGCCGATCAGCGCCAGTACCGGCGAAAATGCGGTCGGCTTTAAAAGCTTTAAAAAGAGATTATCTCCCTGGATACCCGTTAAGCTCAGAATCCACGACGTCACCGTGGTACCGATATTGGCACCCATGATCAGCCCAACCGCCTGGTTCAGCTTCATAATACCGGAATTTACAAATCCGACCACCATAACCGTCGTCGCGGAAGACGACTGGATAACTGCCGTGACGCCCGCGCCAAGAAGCACCGCTTTCCAGCGACTGCTCGTAAGCTGCTCCAGAATGCGCTCCATCTTACCGCCGGACGCTCTGGAAAGTCCGTCTCCCATAAGTGACATTCCGTAAAGGAAAAATGCAAGACCGCCCAAAAATGCTAATACCGAAAAAATATCCATAAAAATACTCCTTTATCCTACATGTATGTTCTCCTTACGCTAACATACCTATGTAAAATACAGGAGTATTTAATGTAAAATCTGTGTAAATTGTTACGAATCTTTACAGCAGACTCATCACCTTTTCCTTTGTCACACACCCAACCGATGTCTCTTTTAATTCGCCGTCCTGAAACACCAGAAGCGTCGGAATGCCACTCACGCGGTAGCTCTGTGCAAGCTCAAATTCCTTGTCAACATCCACTTTCACAAGCTTTACCTCCGGACGCTCCGCCGCAACCGCATCCAGAACCGGCGCAAACATTTTACAGGGTCCGCACCAGTCTGCCCAGAAATCTACCAGCACTGTTCCTTTTGCGTCCAATACCTCACTCTGAAACGTATCTTTTGTTGCATTTATCATATTACTTTCCACCTTTCTCTTGCCTTTGCATACCGCAGATGCCGGAAAAACCATACTGGCAGCACCTGTCGCATAGTACGCTGCCAGTCTCTCACTGCAATATCTATATCATAGTCTGCCGCAGAAATCTTTTTTTATGTAACATATAGCCAAAAACATTCAATCTCGCTCCATCTCGCGGATCTCACCGCTGTAGGCGTCAATCTTGTAGTCCAGTTCCTGGCGCTCATAATAAAATTCTATCTCGTAAACCACCTGTCGGCTGTCTCTCTCAAACTTTATCTGTGAAAAGCTTGCCTCCGCCGCATCCGCGCCCGCATCCGCAAGCGCAATCTCTTTTGCGCGCTCCATTCCGATCACAGTATCCTCATCATCTCCATCTATCTGCAGACTCACTTCTGCCGTCGCCTCACTGAGATCTCTTCCATTAAGCTCCCACTCCAAAATCACGCCATCTGCTTCCCGAATAAGATATTCATACTCCACGCCATCCGCAAAGAAGGACACCTCGTAAATCGGTTCTCCGTCCTCCCACTCTGCCTTTGTATGCAGGCGTTCCGCCATGTCAGACGTAATATCTGCATCCGCAAAAGCAATTTCTTCTGCCTGCGTTGCGTCTATTGAAACCGCCGCGCCGCCATCTGTCGCCATCGCACTCTGCCCGCCAAAAATCATCATCATGCCAAGCAGACCTGCTGCCGCCCGGCGTTTCGTATCCATGTTGTACTTTTTCATGCCGTTTTCCTCCTGCCCTTTTTCTTTTATTATACACGATTCCGGAAATCTGTCGAGTAAAAAATTACCGGATTTGCATCAAAAAACTCCGGGGCTGTGATGCTCTGCTCCCGGAGTTTCCCTGTGCTTTTCTAATATTTTTTAAATGCAGCTTCCTTCATCAATCCACAAACTGAAAATCAGAATTATTGGTGGTAAATACCGGGATGACGGAAAGCGGCGCGTCACACATCACGGTTACGCCGCCTTCGTATGTTTTTCCGGTGTTGACCTCACGCCAGGTTCTTCCCGCCGGGAGATACACCTCACGCTCCCGCATACCCTCGTATAATACAGGAGCAACCAGAATGTCCGGTCCGAACATATACTCGTCGTTGATATCCCAGCACTTTTCGTCCTCCGGATTATCGTAGAACAGCGGACGGATAACCGGTGTACCTTTCTCATGCGCCTGTACCATCTGCTCCTTCACATAAGGACGCAGCGTCTCTCTGGTATCTACCAGACCTTTAAGGATCTTATACACATCCTCCCCGTAGGAATACAATTCATTTTCCGCACCGCTTCCAAACGGCTGGTTCCACATTTTCGCCGCATTAGAAATGGAAAAATCAATCGGATCACGGAAACCGTGCAGCCGCGTTACCGGACAGAACAGTCCGAACTGGAACCAGCGGATCAGCAGCTCATGGAATTTCGGATCGTGAATATTTCCGCCGGTAAATCCGCCGATGTCAGTTGTCCACCACGGAATTCCGGAAAGTCCCACATTCAGTCCTGCCGCCATCTGATTGCGCAGGAAATCAAAAGTAGAATGCGTATCGCCGGACCACAGCAGCGCACCGTAGCGCTGGCTTCCAGCCCATACGCAGCGCAGAAGGTTAAGAATATTTTCCTGCCCCTCCGCCTGCATTCCCTCATAGAAGGTCTTTGCATATTCCACCGGATAGAAATTGGAAACCTTCACAGCCGGTCCTTTGTAGTAACGGAAATTGTCGTAATCGTAGTGGAACATATAATCCGGTTCCGCCTCATCCAGCCAGAAAATCTTAATGCCGTACTTGTAGTAGTTTTCTTTCGCCTTATTCCATACGTACTCACGGCTCTCCGGATTGAATGCATCGTACAGGTATTCATTACCCATAAACTGCATCTGCACTGCATTTGCACGCTCAGAGCGCACCAGCAGCCCCAGTTCCTTCATCTCCTCGTAGTTCTCACTGTTTACATCTACCGTAGGCCAGATAGAAACCATCAGCTCAATGCCCATGCTCTTTAATTCATCCACCATCGCCTGCGGATCCGGCCAGTATTTCGGATCAAATTTCCATTCGCCCTGGTTCGTCCAATGGAAAAAGTCACATACGATCACAGAAATAGGAATTCCGCGTTTCTTATACTCCCGCGCCACACTCAGAAGCTGCTCCTGTGTCGTGTAACGCAACTTGCACTGCCAGAAGCCGGTTCCATAATCCGGCATCATCGGCACCTTTCCGGTAGCATTTGCATATGCTTCCTCAATCTCTGCCGGGGTATCGCCTGCTGTGATCCACAAATCCATGTGCTCCGGGATCCACTCCGTCATATTATTCGCAAAGGTCACACGACCGATCGCCGGATTGTTCCATAAAAATCCGTACCCTCTATTTGACAAAGCAAATGGAATACTTGACTGTGTGTTTCTCTGTGCCAGTTCCAGACAGCAGCCTTTCATATTTAACTGCTTTTCCTGCCGCTGTCCCAGACCGTAAATTTTCTCACCATCCTGTCCTTCAAAGCGCAGTGTGATCTTATAATCGCTGGAACCAATGATCGGTTTATACTCACGTCCGCTGATGGCAAGGGGGCTGGTCTTGTGTCCGCCGTTGTTTACGCGCCAGCGCTCCTCCAGGAGAACCTCTCCCTTCTGGTTATAATATGTGAGCCATCCAAATTCATTGAACGCCGCTGTCAGCTTTCCATTTGTAATGCTCGCTTTTTTTCCGTCTACTTTAATCTGCGCCTCAAGGGGTTCTGCGTCCAGAAGTGCCCACGGCTCCTGTGAAACGGCCGCTGTCTTTGTACCGCGCACACGCAGGCTGTTTTTTCCCCACGGCTCAATCTGTAAAATCTCGGCATCATTGCGATATATCAGTTTATTTCCTTCTACTTTAAATGCCATTTATTTGCTCCTTTCTCACTTTTGTCTGCTGCTGTTCACCCGCGCTCACGCAGGCTGACAGCTGCCTCTATTTTTCGTGTATCCATACGGTCATCTCATTTTCGCCCCTGTTTGCCCAGGCGTAATAGGGAATCCACACGAGCTTAACCGGTTCATATTCCCACCGCGTATCTGCCATATACAGCACGTCTTCCTCTTTGAAATCCTTCAGGCGGAATCCACTGGCATGGATTTCATTGATTCCCTCCAGCTTGTCCGGTCTGCGCACCAGTTCCAGTTTTGCGTTCTTCGGAAGATAGATCCGCTGCAGACCTTTTCCATTGTCCACCTCTTCCAGGCAATAAACAAGCGGACCGCACTGAATCGCAACCCTTCCCACATCCTTGGAAACTCTGGGATTTGCATATATGCGCTTCGGTTCAAAATCCAGTTCCAGCAAAATGTGATCCCCTGGCTTCCATGTACGCATCAGATGCAGGAAACCATCCTTCAGGATATATGTATTGTCCGGTCTGCCGGCTTCTGCTGCCTGTTTCCCATTGATCGTCACTCTCCATTTCCTGCTGCTCCAGGATGGGATACGCAGGCAGATGCCATATTCGCCCTCTGTCTTCACCTCAAAAGCAATCTCTCCCTCATAAGGATATTCTGTCTTTACATCAAGCTGAATTTCCATATTCTCCAAAGCAAGCTTTGCCTGGTTGGAAAGGTAAAGATTTACATACACCTCGTTACCGCAGATGGTATACATGTACTCCGGCAGCGATGTAATCATGCGGCTCAGATTGGGCGGGCAGCATGCGCAGCCAAACCATGCCGGACGCACCGGGAGCACATGTGCCCGGTCGGGATTGTCCCTGCTGATTACCGGATCCACCTCCAGCGGATTCACGTAAAAGAAGCTTTTTCCATCCAGCGACATGCCCGCCAGGCAGGTATTCAGGAGTGCGCGTTCCATCGTGTCCGCGTAATCTCCCTTTTGTTCCGCCTGCAGCAGCCGCTTCGTGAAAAACATCATTCCCACGGAAGCACAGGTCTCTCCATACACCATATCATTCGGCAGATCGTAGTCCGAAGTAAACATCTCCGCTTTTGGCGTCGAACCAATCCCGCCTGTCAGATACATCCTCCGCTGAACCATATTTTCGTAGAGCCCGCGGCAGGCATCCATCAGCTCTTCATCCTCCGTCAGCCGTGATACATCAACTGCTCCGCTCGCCATATACATGCAGCGCACAGAATGTCCCTCAAAGGTTTTCTGCTCCCGGACAGGCAGATGATACTGTTCGTATTTCGGACCGTTGCTGTACATCCCATAAGGCGGATATAAATAGGAAAAATGAGATGCGCGGTTTCTTTTCTCAAATTCAATGTCAAAGTAATACGGCTTCTTTCCGCGCTCATCAATAAAGTACTTCGCCAGTTTTAAATAGCGCTCCTCTCCGGTCACCTCATACATTTTCACAAGCGCAAGCTCAATTTCCTCGTGTCCCGGATAACCGTGGCGCTTATTTTCCTCCGGACCAAAATTCTGATCGATCAGATCCGCCATCCGGCACATGATCTTCAGCAGCTTATCCTTACCCGTCGCCTTGTAATAGGCTGCCGCCGCCTCCATCATGTGTCCGGCACAGTACATCTCATGGCATTCACAGAGGTTTGTAAAGCGGTTTTCCGGCTCTCTGATCGTGAAATAGGTATTCAGATAACCATCGTCCTGCTGTGCCCTTCCAATCAGATCGATTGTTTCATCCACGGTCTTTTCCAGCTCTGCGTCCGGCTCACTCATCAGGCGGTACGCCACCGCCTCCAGCCATTTTGCCAGGTCGCTGTCCTGGAAAACCATCCCGTAAAAGTCGCCTTCCTGATCCTTCGCCGCAATCCTGAAGTTAGCAATACAGTGACTCGGATAACCCTCGTCGTTTCCTTCCGCCACGCTGAAATTTTCAATGCTGTGATCCGGTACTGCGTTAGTCGCCGTATCGTTTAAAATATCCCACTGATAGGGCAGCACCTGTTCCTTTACCAGCCTGGACACTCTCCCGAACAGCCCACCGCTAATGGATACATCACTGATTTTTCCCGATGCTGTATACTTTTTCTCCATAGGTAACCCCCATTCAGACAAGGCGGATAACCTGCATCCGCCCTGTCGCCCTGCTTTTAATGTCGTAATTTCCTATTCCGCGGAAATATAGTACATATCCGCATTTTCAGCCGTTACCACTGCGCAGCCGGAATCGCCTGTTGCCGGAAGTGACGGATAACCCTTTGCATACCAGTCATCCGCAGACTTGATGTACTCCTGGTTGCAGAGCATATAAATATACATCATACTCCAGAAGCCCTCTGCGTAAGGCGACTGTGAAAGTGTAGCGTCTACGGAACCGGCCTTGATGGAATCCAGCGTAGTTACATCGGTATCAAAACCAACGATCTTGATCTCGCCTGTCAGACCAGCCTCCGCCAGTGCGGTTTCTGTTCCGAGCACCGCCTGCTGCAGCGCCGCAAAAATATAGTCGATATCGCTGTCCGTGGCCAGGAGGCTCGACATATTGGTTGCCGCCTCATTTTCATCATTTCCGGCATCTACCACCTGCACCATCTCAATATTGGGATACTTTGCCGCAAGCTGCTCGGTAAAGCCCTGGATACGCTCGTTGATGTTGGACTGTCCGGTACGTGTGAGGCAGGCAACGCGTCCCTCCCCGCCAAGCTTTTCGCCGATATAGTTTGCCGCTGTCACACCTGCATCGTAGTTAGAAGTACCAATAAACGTTGTACGGTTGCTCTCCGGAGAATCGGAGTCGAATGTAACAATCGGAATCCCCGCTGCAATCGCGTTGTTAATAGGATCCTTGTAAGCATCTGCATCCATACAGGTAACCGCCATTCCGGTCGGATTCAGCGCGATAATCTGCTCCAGCGACGTCACGGCCGAGTTTACATCGTACTCGGTAGAACCGCCGTATTTTGCTTCCACGCCCAGAAGATTTGCTGCATCCCGGAAACCTCTCCAGCACTCTGTCCAGAAAGAATAGCCCGACAGAAACGTTACCATGTAATACGTCTGATCCGGGTGTGCCTCCAACTGGATATCCGCCGCAAATGCGGAGGACGCCATCGTCGCCGTCATCACTGCCGCTAACCCCATTGCTGCTAATTTCTTTGTCTTCATACTTTTTTCCTCCTTAGAAATAAAATTTATATGCAACTGCATGATTCCGTCGTCACATGCATCAGCATCGTATTAATTTTTTTTGCGGTTACTTAATGCATCAAAAATAATGGCAAGAATCAGGATTGCTCCGGTTATGAAATTCTGCCAGTGTACCGACACATTCAGAATAACCAGGATATTACTGATTACACTCATCATGATGACACCAAGCACAGCTCCCGCAACAGTTCCCTTGCCGCCTGAAAGACTGACGCCGCCGATTACTGCCGCTGAAATAACTGTCATCTCCACGCCCGAACCGGTACTGGAGGTCGCCGTGCCAAATCTGGATGCCGTAAGCACTCCGGCAAGTCCGGCAAGCGCGCCTGTCAGCACATAAACGAGCGTCTTCACCAGCCTGGTATTGATACCGGAAAGCATGGAAGTCTTTTCATTGCTGCCCACAAAAAATACGTTTCTCGCCACCCCGGAACGCCGCACCAGAATGTCACCGATGATAACCAGCACCAGGCAGACAATCACCAGCACCGGCACATTTCCAATTGAACCGGAACCGACCACACGGAAGGCTTTCACTCCCGGCGCATCCTGTAGACCGATGGAACCGCCATTTGTCAGAACATATACGATTCCTCTCGCCATCTGCTGCATCCCAAGCGTGGTAATAAAGGCGTTCAGATCCATATATCCAATCAGCAGCCCGTTAACCGTTCCGCAAAATACGCCTGCCAGAATTCCCACCAGGCATGCCAGCCAAATGCTGATGCCGTTGTTTGTCAGTACTACCACGCAGACGGCGCTCAGACCAAGAACCGAACCTACCGACAGATCAAATCCTCCGCTGACAAGCGCCAGTGTCATAGCAATTGCAATGATAGCATTGCAGGAAAATCCGATTGCCGTTGTCCGCAGATTTGTTACGGTTAAAAATGCCGGGGACATGATAGAAATAAATACAATCAAGGCGATCAAGATCACAAGCACGGAAAATTCTTTCATAGAGCGGATCCGTTTCCAGACGGAGGGCTGTCCGCTCTGCTTTTTTACTTCTGCTGTATTACTCATATGTTTTCTCCTTTTCACTGAACTCTGAAATTGTCGAAACAATGTTTGCCTGCGTAAGTTTCTCCCCGGACAGTTCGCCGACCACCCTTCCGACGTTGATAACCACTACCCGGTCGCACACCCCGACAGTTTCCGGCATCTCCGAGGAAATTACCACAATACTGATTCCCTCTCTGCTCAATTTCCGGAGCATCTGATGGATTTCCGCCTTGGCACCCACATCGATTCCGCGCGTGGGCTCGTCCAGAAACAAAACCTTTGGTTTCATGGCGAGCAGCTTCGCAAGCATCAGCTTCTGCTGGTTTCCGCCCGAAAGGCTGCCGATGTGCTGCGCTGCCGATGAATATTTCACATTCATCATCTTTCTATATTGTTCCGTAGTCTGCTGCGCCTTTCTGTCAGAAACAAATCCATTGCTGGAAAATGCACTGATCTGCGGTGCAATCATATTCTCAATAAGAGACATCTCCAGAAACAGCCCGTCCTTTTTGCGGTCCTCCGTCAGATAACAGATACCGGCATTCGACGCATCCCTGCAGCAGCGGATCTGCAGCTTTTTTCCTTCCAGATAAATATCCCCGGATTCCCGCTTATCAATACCGCAAACCGCTCTGGCAATCTCCGTTCTTCCTGCCCCCACAAGACCGCACAGCCCCAGGATTTCTCCCTTATAGGTGGAAAAGCTGACATTGGAGAAATGCGGACTGCCCGTAAGATTTTCCACCCGCAAAATCTCCTCGCCGCGCTCCTTACTCTTTTCGGGATAAAGGTTCCCCAGTTCCTTCCCTACCATATTGGAAACAACAAATTCCGCATTTGTCTCCTTTACTGGCACAGTATTGATTACACTGCCATCGCGCATAATGGTGATGGTGTCGCATATATGAAAAATTTCCTCCATTTTGTGGCTGATGTAAAAGATACCGATGCCGCTTGCAGCAAGTTTTTTTATCACAGTGAATAATCCGCTCGCCTCTTCCTCGTTCAGACTGGAGGTAGGCTCGTCAAAAATCAGTACCCGGCACTGCGAAGACAGCGCCTTGGCAATCTCTACCATCTGCTGCTGAGCAACCCGCAATGACGACACCATTGCCTGCGGATCAATGCTTTTTCCGCTCTCTCCAAACTGATCCAGTATCTTCCGGGATTCCCGATTCAGACATTCGTTGTCTACCATCCCTCTTTTCTTTGGAAGATGACCAATAAAAATATTATTGCCCACCGTCAGATCCTGGCAGAGTGCCAGCTCCTGGTGCACGAATCCAATTCCCGATAGCTGTGCGTCGTTTGGATTGCGGAAATGGACCGGCTCATCATTCAGATAAATAGTACCTGCATCTGCCTGGAAAACACCGGAAATAATATTCATCAGTGTAGATTTTCCGGCACCGTTTTCGCCTACCAGTGCATGAATCTCTCCTTTTTTCAGCGTAACCGAAACACCCTTTAGTGCATAAGTCCCCGCAAAGCGCTTCTTTATATTCTCCGTACTCAAAATTACTTCCCTGTCCATTCGGCATCCCCTCCTTTCTTTTTCTGTTCATTTGTTTTCGAATGTATTTATATTTTATCATTTATTTTTGTTTTTGCAAGTATTCTTTGTTTATTTCTTATCGTTTTGTCCATTTTTCACAGTTATTGCTGACGTTTTTTGTGCATTATTTTTCTTTTTTGTGTTCAAAACGAAAAAGCATTAAAAAATACTGTTTGTTTTCATATCAAAAGGATGTTATAATAAAAAGAATTATAAGAATACAAGAGATTATCGGAGTAGTGCTATGTTACCAATCCAACGACTTGAGGAAATTAAACAAATTCTTACGGAAAAAAAACAGGCCGATGTGACTTCTCTCGCGATTGCTTTAAATGTCACAGAAGCAACAATCAGAAGAGACCTGGAGAAGCTGGAAAACGAAAAATTTCTTACACGCACGCACGGGGGAGCTGTGCTAAACGAACCGAAACACCAGGAGGTTTCCCTGTTCCATCTGACAGCAGATAATGCGGAGCCGTACCAGAATATCGGAAAGATTGCTTCACAGTTTGTCAGCAATAACGATGTGATTTTCCTTGGTCCCGGCATGTGTTCCCGGTTTGTGGCAAGATATCTGAAGAATAAAATAAATGTTACTATTGTAACGACAGACCTTATGGTCGGACACGACTGCGCCGTATACAGCCCGAATGTGTCTATCATCATGACCGGAGGAAGCTTAAATCCCACAACACTGCAGTTATCCGGGCAAATGGCAACCAATGCCCTGCGGACATTTTATCTTAATGCATCCTTTTTTGACATTGACGGAATCACGCTCTCAAGAGGGTATTCTGTTTCTTCGCTTGATAAGGCATTTATTATACAAAATGTCATGGAGATGTCGAAAAAAAATTTTGCGCTCTGTCCCTACAACCGTTTCGGCACGGAATCCTCTGCCGTTATCGGCGATATCAATTCCTTTGGAACGGTTATTACAAATGAGCATGTGGCAAGCGCCTTTAAAGAATACTATTTTCAAAACAAGATTCAGATTTTCGCTACATTCAATATCTGAATCTCTCATCCATGCTGTGCAGAAATCTATCAGTGGGAGGGCTTATGAAGAATTGTATTTTGTCCTGTAAAAATATTGGACTGGAATTAAATGACGTTTCTATTCTGGAAAATGTAAATCTGACACTCTACGAAGGGGAATTTCATCTCCTGATGGGAGAAAACGGCGCCGGAAAAACTTCTATTGTCAACATTCTGAGCGGCATTTATCCCACAGGTTCGTACTCCGGCTCCATCAGCTACCAGGGTGAACCGCTCAGTCTGCGCTCCCCAAAAGATGCCATCCGGCGCAGAATCATTACCATTCACCAGGATACCTGCCTGTATGAGGATATGACAATTGCAGAAAATCTCTTTGCCAATCTTCCCCAGGAAACAGGTTTAAAGATTTTTACCTCTCTGGAAAAGAAAATCAGACTGGCAGACTGCTTTTTCCAGGAGCACGGATGCGCTATGGATTCTTCTGTGCTTATTAAAGAGTGCAGTCTTACGCAGAAAAGAAAAATAGAATTACTGAAGTTGTATCTGATGAATCCCGTTCTGCTGATTCTTGACGAGCCTGTTGCCACTGTCAGCAGCTACGATATGGACTATTTTATCAAATTGATTACGTTTTTTAAGGAAAAGGGTGTGACGATCCTGTGCATTTCACACAGCTACCTTGCATTTTCTTCAATGATTGACCGTTTTTCCGTATTCCGGGATAAAGAACTGACCTACACGATTGATAAAAACAACTCCGATGAGATACAGCAGCTTCTTCTGGCAGACTTCTGCCACAGCCGCTATCCGAAAATTCATACTGCCCCGGGCGAAGAGGTATTCTGTGCAGAAAATCTTTCCAGCAGCGGAATTATACAGAACATTTCATTTTCCCTTTACAAGGGCGAGATTCTCGGATTTTTCGGGCGGACCGGCTCCGGCAAGGACCTGCTATCAAAAATCCTGTTCGGCATCGAACCCCTCACAGGCGGAACACTCTATGTCGACCGCCTGCCGGCCCGGATCAGCTCGCCGCAGGACGCCATGAATCTCGGACTCGCCTATGTCACCGATGAAAGAAATGACTGCGGTCTTTTCCGGAATCTTGATCTTCTGGAAAATGTATACTCCATAAAAGAAAACAGCAGCCGTTGCTTCTGGACCCGCACAAAGGCAGAAAAGCAGCGCTACAAAGTGTATTCCGACAAGCTGAATATCGATCTGCCCTCTCATTTAAAACCGGCATATCTATCCGGCGGAGAACAGCAGAAGCTTATCATGATGCGCTGGCTTATGTCCCCCGCCCGTATCTTTATTTTTAATGAGCCAACACAGAGTATTGATGTCCCGTCAAAAATTGACATCTATAATATGTTTAACGATCTTATCTTAAAGGGCTCCTCCCTGCTTGTCTTCAGCTCCAATCTCGAAGAGCTGATGGGCATCTGTGACCGCATCATTTTCATCAAACATGGAACCATGTCGGGAGAAATTTCCCGCGAAGAGAGCAGTGAATATATTCAGAATCTTATTTAGGCTGCATATGCAAAGAGATGTGAGCATCAAAGCCCGCATCTCTTTTTCAAACACATTTTTGCCTGTTATTGCGGAAAAAACGTTGTCTCGTCTGCGCTTTTTTTCGATAATATCTCACTGCTGCCATTTGTCAGCACTCAAAATGTCTTAAATAAACTTCCCCGGTAATTCCGCTTCCTCCCTCAGGCTTTGTCAGACCCCGCATTTTCATGCGCGGGTCGTCTTTTGTCATTTCGTAGCACTGCCGCTCCAGTGTGGTCGCCACCTCTATCACCAGCTTATTTTCCCCGGCTTCTGCCAGCCCTGTCAGGTCGTAGCGGTATGGCGGCACAATCTGGATGCCGGCGCTCTTTCCGTTGACGAATACCTCCATGCCTTCCTTTGCGTCCGTCACCTCCAGCAGCACCTTTTCTCCCGGCTTTGCAGAAAATGTGCTTTCATAGCGGACAAACCCGGAGAAGGACGGCCGCTCCCGTGCCAGGCAGTCCGGCAGAGCGACTGTTTTCTCTTTCCGGAAATCGGGGTATTCTGTCGCACCGCAGATGCTTCTTTTCCATGTTGTCAGCGGAAACGTCTTTCCTTCAGCGCAGAGCGGCTCGCACAGCAGCTTTTCATCCGCCGTATCCAGCACGACAATCAGACTGCTGCGCGGATTAAGGCTTACCGGAAGCTTCAGGGCAGCTCCGTCCTCCCGCCGGATATGCTCCGGCTTCAGGCGGTAAGTCCGGTTTTTCCACGCGTCGTATCCGTAGCACGGACCGTCTCCGGGAATGCAGACCGTTCCCTCGTATTTTCCGGCTCCCTCGTTCACAAAATAGTACAGCTCGCACTCTCCCTGGTAATGCAGCGCCCGCAGATAAGGATTCTCCGGCGTGAATGCAGCCTCCGGCAGCCCCATCCGCTTCAGATACGGCGCCAGCTCTTCCAGCGAAAGTACGGGGCAGTCTTTCAGCCCTTCCAGATAAACTTTTGCATTCTTCGCAGGATTGCAGACGCCTTCCGGAAGCCCTTCCAGGAAAATCACCGGAAAGCCATTTTTCCAAAGCTCTGCCGCCGCTTCGGCAAATTCCGCGGTGACAAACTGCGCATACGGCACAATCAGCGCCCGGTATTCCTGCGTATTCACCTGCAGCACACTGCTTATATTGGTCCGGTAATGCTCTCTTTCCGCAAATACATCCGCCGGGATGCAGTCGTATGCGATCTGCGCCTCCGCCAGCTTCCGCGCAGGCTTCTGGCTCAGCATCGCGCGCCCGCACCATTCCGCCTCGCCATGATATAAAATCGCCGCCGGAGCAATCCGGCGTCCGCCGCTGATGCATTCCGACACCCGGTTCATATAGCCCATCAGCGCGCCGAAATGGCGGTACTGGGGATTATGTCCGTGCGCATAAAAATGCGGCGGACAGTCAGGATCCGGAAACGGCGCCGGATCAAATGCGTGGGGCACAAAATGGTTGATACCGCGCACCATAAAGTGGTCCGCCAGATATTTTTCAAGCTGCACGCCCTCCGCCCAGCCATAGTTTCCAAAAATTTCACACATCGCGTTTCCGTGCTTGCCCGGCTCAATCGCCGCCGCGGACGCCGCCAGGCTTCCCAGCATATAATGATAAAATTCGCCGTCGCGCGGCAGTCCCATCGTTCCGGTAAGAGGCGCATCCTCACCCTGCGGGAGGACCTGTCCTCCGATATCGTCGATGCCCGCCATATCCTGCCCGTCCAGCCCGCGGAAATAATGACCCAGACTGACGCCGGTCCTTGCGTGGGCATTACAGTCCTCAATGATATGTCCGATGTACTGCACGCCGTGCTCCCTGCACCAGCCTCCTAGCTGTCTGGAAAAGGCTTCCCGTACCATCTTTGTGACGGCGTCCATGTAGGCGTACCGCACGCGCGCAGTTTCCTGCGCGTCGCTTTCGTTGTCCCACAGCAGATACATCCGGTTTGCCCAGTCCTCCCCCAGACGCGCGCTTAATTCCGCCTTCATGGCGTCGGAAAACGGCAGATCCTGCTCTCCTCCCAGTCTGCCCTCGTTGTCAAAGATATGGCCGTTCCCCAGCTCCGGCTCGTCGGAGAAAAAGCCGGCGATCGTCTTTCCGAAATCCTCCCGGTAATGCTCCCAGTGCGGCTCGTAGACCGCGTCGATCAGCAGACGGCAGGATTTTTCATCCAGCATATTAATATATTCCCGGTGGGGACCGAAATTCCGGGAAAGCCCGGTGATAAAAAGCGTCCAGTCACCTTCCCGCTTCTCCCAGACCAGCTTTTCACCAGGCTCAGGTACCGCAAGGAAAATCTGCTCTTTGCTCTCCCTGCAGACCGCCGTAAGGGCAAGAATCCGGTCATCCGCAAAGCGGGGTGCATCCGCCAGCATCGACGGCAGGATATACTGCTCCAGCTGATTTGGACAAAAAGCGGGCGGAAACATGCTATGCACATCGATTTCCGTCCGCTCATCGTCTCCGCACAGGGGCACACGGCTGGGGCAGATGCTCTGGCGGTGCAGCTCGTCGGGCGCGCTTTTCAGCGCCCCGTTCGCATAGCCCGTCGGAAAATGGCTGTCATCCAGAATCCACACCTTCATGTCGCGGCTGCGCGCCTCATCCAGAATGATATCCATATCCGCCCACCATTTTTCCCCGCAGAAGTCCGGATGAGGACGGCTCTCCCCGCATCCCGCGCGGCAGCCGCTCTCCCGGATTGCCTTCATATATTCCCGCAGGGTGGCTTCGTCTTCGCCATGCTGCCAGAAAAATGGCATCAGCCGGTTTTCGTATTCTCCGTTTAAGAGTTTCCTCATTTTTTCAATCATACTGCTCTCCTGTCAGCCAGACGCTGCCATCGGCTCCGGCGCCGCATCAGCCCGCCTGGGCTGCTTTCTTCTTCTCCTCGATATTTTTCTGAATAACCACCATCTGTTCTCTGGTCAGCCTGCTTTTTCTCATTGCCAGAATCGTGCAGAGCCAGCCCAGAATCGGGAAGCCGCAGGAAAGCAGAACCGTCATAAGGCGGACGCCTGTTGTCAGCGGGTCTCCCTGCTGCGGAGTGGTTGTGGTATAGCCGATGAAGCCGATTAAAAACGTTGCAACCGACGCGCCAAGCGCGGAAATCACTTTGTCGATAAAGGAATATGCCGCAGATATCGTAGCCGGCATATATTTTCCGGAACGGTACAGCTCATGGTCGATTACGTCCATACGCATTGCCGCCGTCGCGGTCGATACGACCATCTTTGTCGCATTATTTCCAAGCATCATAATCAGGAAGATTGCCGTCGGCAATATCGAAACCGTAATAGAGGTCGTGTCCGAGAACAGCAGGAATACGGAAAAAATCACATTCCAGATAATGCAGACCCAGGTCCATTCCACTACCGTCTTCATGTTTCCTCTTTTTCCCGCAAGCCTTGCCCCGATAACCACAAACAAAAGGGAAGGAATCATTGCCACTGCGGAAATAATCGTTGAAATTGACATGTTTCCAATCATAATGCCGTACAGCATCGTTGATACGACAGACGCGCCGCCGATGGTCTGGGCGAGCTTGTCCGAGCTTCCGGCAATGATGTATCTCTGCAGCTCTTTGTTATCCTTAATCACGCCCAGCATATCGCGCATGGACGGCTTTTCTTCTTTTTTGTCCTTTTTTACAATTCCCTGGAAGTTTTCCGGCTTATCAAAAGCGCTTACTCCGATGCAGGAAATAAGGAACAGTACCAGCGATACGCCCACGCACACCAGATTCAGAACAGAGAGAAACGGCGTGCCGATTTCATTGTTAAAACGCGGAAGCAGTACCACCATCGCAATCATGGACATAATCATCGGAACGAAATAGCCGTAAATTGTGGACCAGACGCCGACCACCGGGCGCTGCTCCGGGTCGTTGGTGATAACCGGTCCCAGCAGGTTGGTGGAAACGCCTGTCAGCGTATATCCGACAATGTAAAGCAGATAGCATACTACAAAGAAAATCAGTCCGGACGTACCATGCAAATGCCCGGCGCCCCAGTTACACATCGCCGTGGTAGCCAGCGACATCACCGCCCAGCCGGCGAGCATAAAAATACGGATTTTTCCGTGTCTGGTATTGACGCGCTCAATCAGATACGCACAGATCGGGTCGGTAATGCCGTCAAAGAGACGGGATACCGTCATAATAAGTCCGGTAACGCCTACCAGAATGCCAAAGTTGCTGTTGCCTATGTACGTTGCATAGGTCATCAGAAAATAAAAACACATCGGCGCGGCTGTACAGAGCTGCGAAACCGCAATCTGCCACGTTTTCGCCCTCCTGTACTGAATGCCGTCCTGCTCTGAACGTGATATTTTCTTTTTCTTTTCCATTGTTCTTCTCCTTTGATAGATTGATTTTATCTGTAATACATTTTAATCCAGACCTGCCGTATTTTTTAGAAAGAAACAACGGAAATTTAGCACAATTTTATTGCATGGACGCCGTAACTCAGTTACAGCTTCATCCGCATCATACTGCGGTACTGCTTGGCAGTCTGCCCCTGGAATTTCTTAAAAAGGCGGGCGTAATAATTTTCATCGTAAATGCCGACCCGCGCCGCCACCTCATGGATGGGCAGATCGGTCGTCGCCAGCAGGATGAGGGAGGACTGGATGCGCTTTTCGTTCATGTAATACGTCAGTGTCTTTCCCGTCTCCTTTTTAAACTGCGCGGACAGATAATTGAGGCTGATATTTACCTCCTCCGCGATGGATTTCAGGGACAGCGGCTCCCTGATATGGAAGTCTATATAGTTCACGGCGTCGCGGATGACGCTGGAATATCCGCGCATAGAGTGATTTCTAACCAGCAGACAGTATTTGCGCATCATGACATGGCTTAAATCCGCCAGCTCCGTAACGCGGGCGGCGTTCTCAATCTGCTTCGCAAAGGCTTCCGAAATCCGGTCTATGTATACGGGATGTACCTCCGCCTGCTGCACCGCTTTCCGGAACAGCGTGTTCCACACCACCATCATATTTTTTACATCGCGCAGGTTGTCATCGTTTCTCGGCTTCAGGCGGTAGTGCTTAAAGCCCTGCGTGACCTCTATGATTTTTTCCATATCCCCGATCTGGATGGCTTCCATCATCTGGTCTTCGTAGCGGTACCGCTCCTCCACTGCGGCTATCCGCAGCGAATCCTCCTCTTCCTGCTCTTCTCTACTCTGGATACGGGACCGCCGGTCGGATATTTTCCCGGCGCCTCTCCCTTGTCCAGCCAGCAGTTTGCCGTCATCGGCAGAGGATATTCCGCCTTTCCCGCCGCCGCGACCACGTTCACATAGCCCGCCACATAGTAGGCGCTGAACAGCTCCTCCGCGCAGGCGCCGAACACCTCGCTCCAGCTTCCGCCGGCGGCGCCGTTTTCTACCGCTGCCCGGACATCCGGAACCATCGTCTCCGTGTGGGCTTTCATGTAATCCGCAAACTCCTGCGGCACTCTTCCGTAAAACAGCTCGTCTGCATAATCGGAGTTCTCTCTTGCGGTCCCCATCAGTCCCGTCTCATTTTCCACCTGCACGGTAATCACCGTATTTTCTGTCTCATCTATGCTGCGGATATGCGCTATCAGCGCGGCAAACGCTTTCGCGTCCGCCTCCCGCGTGGCGTCGCACAGATAGGAGAGGGTCGTGTACGGCATTTCATAGAAGTCCTTTCTGCGGATGAAATTCTTTCCCTTTTCCACCTGCGCGCGCGCAAACCGTACCAGATCCGTTTTCACCCATTCGGGCGCATAGTAA
>CABRSG010000004.1 GCA_902473545.1 uncultured Lachnospiraceae bacterium
GGGAGCTTCTGGAGGAAGCAAAGCGGCCGGGAATGGAAATCGGGTGTTGACATCTGCCGGAAGCGGAATTATAATCCTGTTTTTGAAAGTTGAGGAAAAATAAAATCGCTGCAATGCCTGAAAATATGGGCAATGTAGCGATTTTTAACGTCGTTTTAGACTATGGCATTTTATTTTCGATAGTACTTTTAATGTGCTTACTAAAGGGAGCTGCCGTAGAGTTTTTCAAAAAAGCAGTTGATCCGGATATTTGAGGGGGTGGGTATAATGATTTTGGAAATGAAAAAATTCAGGATATTTCCGAGATCAAAAAGGGGGAACGTACTGTGAAAAAGAAATTGATGATACTTATGTTATGTGCGGGAATGACATTTGCGGTGCGAACGAGCAGGTAGATGTACAGGACGAAAACGGAAACTATGGCGGCACCTTTTCGACTCTGACGCTTTTTGATAAAGTGATCTGCGAAAATATTCAATTTTGAAAGCATATAAGAATTCCCCAGCTCAAGTGTGAAGAGCACTGAGCAGGGGAATTCTTATGTGGGAGTTTGATTCTTTTTACAGCCTTTCTCTTGTTCCCGGAGAAAGAGCCGACATTCCGGACAACTCTTAATGGTGACGCGATAAACGTGCGGGATGTTTCGCTTCTGAAGCAGCGTCCGCTCGAAAGCTCCTGTGCCGGACGGTCAATGCAAAGAATATTGCTGATCTTATTGAAACATTGCAATCAACAATGGGAATTTAACTGAGAAACATTGACTTTTAACTTTTAAAAAGTTATAATGCAATAAAAGCAAGTGAAAGGAGTATTCCAATGGATTTGCTTACAGAGCTATTTGGCATTGAGGCAGAGTATGAAGAGTGGGGAAAGAAAAGTTCCCTGCCTATATATATTTCCGGAAGCTATGAATTTTCTTACGCAAGGTTAAATGGCATCCGCTGTATCATATTGACGCCAACTCAGGAGCTTGTCACACTTCCGGCATTAAAAAAACAGATAAAGAAGATACAGGAGCTTGACAATGTTCCGGTTGTGCTGAAACTATCAGGTATATCTTTTTATCGAAAGAAAAATATGATAGAAAACAGAATACCATTTATTACGAGTAAACAGGCATATCTGCCTTTTATGGGGACTTTTTTAGCTGACGAAAGAGAAAATCAAAAAGAAATCAAAAAATTTATGTTTTCTACCCAGCAATTGGTACTGTTATATCTTTACAGCGATATGGAGAAGCTGTATCTTTCCGAAGCTACAAAACTGCTTCCGTTTACCGCAATGACTCTGAGTCGTGCGGCAAAACAGCTTGAAGCAACGGGATTGTTTTGCGTCAGCAAAGACGGCGTAAATAAAGTAATTTCCTCAGACTATAAGCATTTTGAATTGTTTGAAAGATTAAAATGCTATTTGCGGTCGCCCATTTGCAAAACCGGATATATTGAGGTAAAAGATGTCACAAAAGATATGGCTGTTGCGGGAAAAACTGCGTTGTCAGAAGAAACAATGTTAAACCCGCCGAGGATTAAAACTTATGCGGTTTATGCTAAGATATTTGACAAAAAAACACTGATTAATGAATTGATAGATCCGCAGAAGCAAGTCAGGCTTGAAATGTGGGAATATGAACCAAGACAGTTTTCAAACAGTAATACGGCGGATAAATTATCGGTGTGCTTGTCGCTTGCAGAAAGCAACGATGAACGAATTGAAGAAGCAGTTGAGGAACTATTAGAAAAAGTGTGGTGATATAAATGGTTATGGGATATACAAAATTTAAGGAGAATTTTCAGGGCTTTGAAGATCAGTATGTCATTATAGGTGGAACAGCTTGTGACCTTTTGATGGAGAGCGAGAATATGTCTTTTCGGGCTACAAAGGATATTGACATTGTTCTGATCGTGGAAGCAATCACAGCAGAGTTTGGAAAGCGGTTTTGGGAATATGTGAAAGAAGCACAATATCAGCACAAAAACAAGAGTACAGGGAATCCTCAGTTCTATCGGTTTACCTCGCCGAAAAGCAAAGAATATCCATATATGATTGAGATATTTTCAAAAAAGCCGGAGGTCATCGTATTGAAAGATGAAGCGACGATTACGCCGTTGCCGATTGACGAAGAAATATCAAGTCTGTCGGCAATCCTTTTGAATGAAGCCTATTACGATTTGTTAAAAACCGGACAGATAATGATAGATGGTGTTTCGGTGCTTTGTGCTGAGTGTCTGATTCCATTTAAGGCAAAAGCGTGGCTGGATTTAAAAGAAAGGAAGTCAAAAGGGGAAACGGTAGACAGCAAAAACATTAGGAAACATAAAAATGATGTATTCAGACTGGCTCAGCTAATTACTGAAAATACGAGAAAGCAGCTTGGTGATGAGGTTAAGAAAGATTTGAAGCTCTTTTTGGAAGAAGTACAGAAAGACCCAGTTGACTTTAAATCATTGGGAATCAGAGGTGCGGGATTTGAAACTGTCGTAAATCTTTTACGTCAATGCTATGATGCAAAATAATAACTACATAGTTGTAAATATGAGGTGTTGGCAAAAACGGACACCTCATTTCTTTTACCGAAAATACAAAGAAAATACAAAGAAAATACAAAGCGGCCGGGAATGGAAATCGGGTGTTGACATCTGCCGGAAATGAAATTATAATGGCGGAAACAAACGGTTATCGGAAAGGAGAAGAAATGAAGAAATAACAGACTTTTTGTAACAGAAAAGATGTCGGTGTGTTCTGCAGGTCGCTGCAGACAGATGTTTTTTGTTGCCATGCATACGACAAAAACGTCCAGTGGACGTTTTTTAGTGTTGCCGGAAGTGGGGTTATGTTCATTTCTTCTCTTTTTTTATGCGCGGATAAGGCGCCCGTCTGCGTCGGCGGCGTTGGGCAGAGCGTCCGGTGAACGGACAAAATGCGCGGCGGCCTTCTGCCGGACAGGCAATGCATGATGTCTGCTTTCGCCAGACAGACAAAACGTGCGGCGGGCTTTCAGTGCACGCCGAGGGCGTTGTTCAGATGAAAACAGAGAAAGAAAATACCGGTGAGCATCCCTCCTCTGGCATCAGCTATTATGCCAGGGAGGGATTTTTATGTCACAGATAAGCGTATCAGATCTTACCTTTTGCTATGAAGGAAGCTTTGACAATATTTTTGAAAACGTATCTTTTTCCATTGACACAGACTGGAAGCTGGGCTTTGTCGGGCGCAACGGAAAAGGAAAAACCACTTTTCTGAAGCTGCTGCAGGGAGAACTGGAATACCGGGGGACAATCAGCGCTTCCACCGCCTTCGATTATTTTCCATACCAGGTGGACGAACGGTGGGAGAGAGCGTGCTGGGGGGAAATTCTGGAAGAAATCCGGCCGGACTGCGAGCTGTGGCGGGTAATCTGCGAGCTTGACAGACTGCAGGCACCGGCGGAGGTGCTTTACCGGCCGTTTGATACGCTAAGCTACGGGGAGCGCACAAAGGTGATGCTGGCAATCCTCTTTTCGCGTGAAAATTATTTTCTGCTGATTGATGAGCCGACCAATCATCTGGATGCAAAGGCGCGGGAGCTTGTGAAAGCGTATCTGCGCAGCAAAAAGGGTTTTATTTTGGTATCCCATGACCGCGATCTGCTGGATGCGTGTGTGGATCATGTGCTGGCGCTCAACCGCAGAACCATTGAGGTGCAGAGCGGAAACTTTTCCTCCTGGTGGGAAAACCGGGCGCGCAGGGACGCTTTTTGCAGGGCGGAAAATGAGAAGCATCAGAAGGAAATAAAGGCGCTTGGCAGGGCGGCGGAGCGTGCACAGCGGTGGGCGGAGGCGAATGAGAGGACCAAAATCGGATTCGACCCTGCCCGGGAGCACGACCGCGGCAACGGCACGCGTCCGTATATCGGGGCAAAAACGAAAAAAATGCAGCGCCGGGTAAAAAATCTGCAGGTGCGGATTGACAGTGAGATTGCGCAGAAGGAGGGCCTTCTGCAGGATGTGGAAAACCCGGCGGAGCTGAAGCTGATGCCGCTCTCATTCCGCCGGGAGGTGCTCGTGCGGGCGCGCGACTATGCGCTTGCTTACGAAAATAGTAATGGAAGCTGCCACATGGTTTTCGACAAGCTTTGTTTTGAGCTGCGTCGGGGCGAGCGGGTCTTTCTGAACGGGAGCAATGGCTGCGGGAAATCCAGCCTCATAAAGGCAATTCTGGCACAGCAGGAGCAGAAGAACGGCAATGCGGTCGCCGGATATGGAAAGGAAGAACGGAACCGCGTGGGCATACGGGAGAGCGGGCTGCTGGAGGTCCCCTCCGGGCTGCGCGTCTCTTACGTCAGCCAGGATACATCTTTTCTGCACGGGGATATCAGTCGCTTCTGCGCGCAGCAGCGGCTGGAGGAAAGCCTGTTTAAGGCGGTACTGCGGCAGCTTGATATGGAGCGCACGCAGTTTGCGAAAAATATGGAGGATTTCTCGGAAGGACAGAAAAAGAAGGTGCTGCTTGCGGCGAGCCTGCTTCAGCAGGCGCATCTCTACATCTGGGATGAGCCGCTGAATTATATCGATGTTTTCACAAGAATGCAGATAGAGGAGCTGATCCTGAAATTTGCGCCGACCATGCTGATTGTGGAGCATGATGTGCGTTTCCGGGAGCGGATCGCCACAAAAACGGTGTACTTGCAGAATGATGTCAGCCCGGTTCGGGTGCAAAAATACCATTGAGAGATTTCCGCACAGTTTCATAAATATAACGGACGGTGGCTTCCCGGTTGCACGATGAGCCATCCTTCAGCTTCAAATGAAAATCCTCTTCGGCGGACTGTATGAGGGAGGAAATGATGCCGGTAAATTCCGGGTAAAAGAAACGCTTCATTTCCTCCTGTCCGATTTTCCATGCGGAGATACAGAAGCTGCCGTGGTGCTGGAAAACATGATTACGGCAAACATGGAGCCGCTGAAGGCAGGCATTGACCAGCTTGTGGCGGCGGACGGCGTCTTGGATTTGTATGACGGCGTAGTGGAGCTGAAAGACGGCACCGCAGAGCTGAAGGACGGCACAAACGAGTTCGTGGAAAAGACGGAGGACATCGACGAAACCATCGATGAAGAAATCGACAAGGCAGTCGACAAAATAGCCGGCGGCGATTTCGAACCGGTATCCTTCACCTCGGAGAAAAATGAAAACATCGGTCTGGTACAGTTTGTCATGAAGACGGAATCGATTATCATACCGGAGGTGGAAGAAACGGAGACAGAGGAAGTGGAAGAAAGTATTTCGGAGAAGCTGACGGATTTATTCTAACGGGAGAAAAGGAGATTTAAGCCTCTTCTTCAGGTTTCTGCCTGACGAAGAGGCTTATTCTAATCATTATCCTTTAATAGCTCCGGCGGCAATTCCCTTTATAATATGCTTTTGCATAACTATATAAAAGATAATAATCGGAATGCTGGAAATAAGAAAGTTTGCAAGGATCAGATTCCACTGATTGGTATAGGTTCCGAAGAAATATCTCTGGGACAGAGGCAGCGTCATGGGCTTTCCGTTTCCGTATACAAGAAAGGCCACCAAGAACTCGCCCCATACCCACAGGGCGTTTAATACAGCCACCGTTGCCAGAATAGGTTTCATGAGCGGAAGCACGATGGTAAACACCATTCTTCCTCTGGAAGCGCCGTCGATGATAGCGGATTCCTCGATTTCCCTGGACATGCCGACACAGTAGCTGCGGCAAAGGAAAATGGGGACGGGCATCCCGAGAGCCAGATATACCAGAATCAGACCAAGAAGGTTGTTGACCAGATGAAGATTCCGTATTACCACAATGAGGGCAACCATATACACCTGGAAAGGCACAAACAGGGTAGACATGATGACCAGCACCAGGATCCGGCATAATCTGCTGTCCCATCTGGCGAGGGCGTATCCGGTTACCGCCGCTACCAGCACTGTCAGAGAGGTAGTTACGATTACCACAAACAGACTGCAGAAAAAGGAAGACACAAAATTACTTTCCGTTACGATCTGCACGAAGTTTCCCAGATACAGAGACGAGGGCAGTGCGATGGCTGAGGTCATGATCTCGCCCTTTGTCTTAAAGGAATTTATGAGAACCAGAACCAGCGGTGCCGCAAATATCAGAGCAAGAATCCATACGGCGGCTGTCAGCGAAACAATATGTCTTTTTTTCATCCCAACCTCTCCTCTCTTTTTCTCATGAGCAGATTCAGCCCCAGACTGATGCCGCCGATGATGACAAACAGTATCATGGCCTGTGCCGAAGCGTAGCCGTTGCGGTTAGCATTAAATGCCGTCATATAGATTTTGTAAACCATGGTGGCGGAGGATCCTACCGGGCCGCCGCTGGTCATGGTATAGGGGAGCTCAAACACCTTCATATGAGCTGCCACGGATAAGATCAGACAGGTGATGATGGTAGGAGAGATCAGCGGCAGCTTGATGTGGCGCAGAATCTGCCGTGTATTTGCACCGTCGATCCTTGCCGCTTCTATCAGATCGTCTGATATTCCCTGCAGCGCTGCAATATAAATCACCATATAGTAACCTGCGCAGTTCCAGATGCCGGCTGCCGCAAGAGCAGGGATCACGGTGTTTTTATTTCCGAGTACGGCAATTCCCTTCATTCCCAGGGCTGCAAATACGTCAGGAAGAACCTGTTGATAGATGAAGCACCAGATGTAACCTACCACCAGAAGGCTCATCATATTAGGCACAAAGAAAAATGTCCGGAGTACGGCTTTGCACCTGATTCTTGAATCCAGAAGAAGCGCAAGCAGTAATGACAGAAGGTTTCCGGTTACTACGGTAATCAATGCATATTTCAGCGTTACGCCGATGGTTTTTGTGAAGGTTTTGTCGGTAAACGCCTCAAGATAATTTTTCCATCCCACAAAATTGTAGGTAGTCTTCATTCCATAGGAGTCTGTGAAGGACAGCCATATGCTCTGAACCACCGGCACAATAAAGAATACCACAAAAAGGATGATAGCAGGCATCAGCAATGCCATATAAAAGGTATTTTGTTTCTTTCTCATGTTTCGCTCCTTTTCCCGATTCTGCGATCTCCCTGTCGTTCTGATTTCAGAAAATGCCTCAATGATTCATGCATCACTGAGGCATTTCCCATTATTTCTTATCACATATCATTTTTTTAGATAAATCTGCATTTTATTCTGCTGCGGATTCTTCCTCCAGAGCTTTATCCCAGTAGGTATCCAGCTCTGTTGCAAGGCTCTCCCAATCGCTTTCATCCAGCATGTAGTAAGAGAAGGTTTCCCAGAGCTTGTCTGTGAATACGCTGCGGAGCACCCGGTCTCCATACGGTGTAAACTGACCGCTGGTGAGATAAGAGTCGATGTCTGCCGCAATTGGGTCATAATCCACCGTTACTCCGTTTACTGCGGAAGAAACTTTTACATTTTCAGACCAGATAGTTCCGGCTTCCTCGCTTGTCATGTATGCCAGAAAATCCTTTGCCGCGTCAATGTTTTCCGAATCTGCGCAGATAGACATGGAAGTGTCCGGGAAACAGAGCAGCTTTGCATCGTCCGGATTGTCGGAGACGGGGAAGGCCATCAGACCGATATTGGCATCCGGGTTTACGTCTCTGATACCGGAAAGAGCCCAGGAACCGTTGCCGTAAAAAGCTACTTCACCGTTGGCGATCAGCGCTGCACAGTCATCGTAGGACTGATTGTAGGCAGTGTCCGGATCGCAGTATTTATAAACTACGTCTTTCAAAATATCAAAGGCCTGCTTCCAGCCTTCGTCATCTACGATAGCATGTTCGCCTGCATCCCGTTCTGCGCTCCAGCTGGGATTCTGCCCGTATACGGTTTCTGCGAACAACGCGATCAACGACATATAGGGTACGGACAGGTTGCTGAGGCTGGATGCAAAAGGCGTTACGCCGTTTGCCTGCAGTGTTTCGCAGCAGGAGATCAGCTCGTCAAGCGTAGTGGGAGCTTCCAGGCCGTTGGCTTCCAGCACGTCTTTATTGTAGTACAGACCGATATAGCCGTTGTCGATCGGCATGGCGTATACGGCATCTTCATAAATAGCGTTCGCGCCGGCTACGGTGTCCGCATTCAGATTGGAGAGAAATTCCTCGCCCGATAAGTCAACCAGAAATTCGGGTTCTACTTCCTTCATCCAGGTAATGATATCCGGCATATCCCCGGAAGCGCTTCTGGCGCGAAGCGTAGTTTTAAGATCGTCAGAACTCATGCTCTGGATCTCGAAGGTAACATTGGGATTTGCCGCCGTGTAGTTATCCATCATTTCCTGGAATGCAGCGGTAGGCCCTTCCTCCGTCTTGAGGGAAAGAATCTCCAGTGTCACCGTTTCTGTGCTGTCAGACCCGTCTTCCGCAGACACACAGCCTGTCCACAGACCGGCGACCATACTCATACTAAGTAACATAGCAATAACTTTGTTTTTCATGAATGTTCCTCCTTTGGAATTTAGATTATTATTCAATCCGACAGTGCGCGGTTTTGTCGGACTAAATCAGATTAAATGACGGCGAGGGACAGCTTTGGCTTTGCGAACATATGCTCAAACACATAGCAGCAGGCGCCAAGAGGATAATCGTCCTTTTTCAGCTTTCCCACACGGATATCCGGGTGCATTTCCATATCATGTACCAGATATTTCTTTACCGTCTCCTGCAGGGTATCCCAGTAAACAGATCCGTTGAGATTAGGGCATCCGCCGATTATGATCGTTTCGATTTCCAGTGTCTTCAGCATGTTGGAAATGGCGATTCCCAGATAAGAAGCTGCTCTCTTTAAAATCTCCGTACTGTTAATATCTCCCTGCTTCGTCTTTTCAATAAAATCGTGAAGAGTATAGTATTCTTCGGTGTTCTCCATTCTGGTTTTCCTGCGGTAGAATTTGTTGAGTGCCAGCTCTCCGGCGTAGGCGTCAAGGCATCCGTGGTTGCCGCAGACACATTCCGGTCCGTTTACGTCCAGCGTAGTGTGGCCAATGTAGCCGGCATTTCCGTGATTTCCGTCAAGAGGGCGATTTTTGCAGAAAATAGCGCTTCCAATACCGGAACGGATTCCAATATAAATGAAATCTGCCGTCTCCGAAGGAAGGTATTTTTCCTTTTCGATGAGAGCCAGAAGATGAACGTCATTTTTCATATACACTGGCATCTGGAAACGTTCCTCCAGGATCTGTTTCATGTCAATGTGATCCCATCCGCGGATTCTTTTGATGTGAAGGGATTTTCCTTCATTCTTTCGGATGGTTCCGGATATTCCCAGACCAATCCCTGCCATTTTCTCTTTTGGCTTACCGGCATCCGTGATCAGAAGCTCAATCTCTGCCAGCAGTCTGTTCAGAACCTCCTGCGCTTCGCAGTCTATACGGAACTTTACTTCCCGGCTTGCAATGATTTCCTTCTTCATATTAGATACTGCCATTCGAACCTTCGGAAATTCCAGATCGATTCCTACTGCATAAGCCGAATCCTTATTAATGTGGATCAGCTCTGCCGGACGTCCGCCGGTGGACTCCGAAAATCCATTTTTCATGATGTAGCCTTCTTCCAGAAACTCCCGGATGATCTCCAATACGGTCGGCCTGCTTAAAGATGTTCTGGAAGTAATTTCTTCAGTGGTCACCGGTTCATACGTCTGTATGCACTGCATGACCAGATACTTGTTGGCCGCCTTTAAAACTTTGGTTGTGTTTTTTTTCATAAATGGCATCTCCCCTGTCCATTTTTGATTGTGATGCTATTATAACACCCTTTTCTGTTTTTGTAAACAACTTTAGATAAAATTATTTACAAAACTACTTTTCATAACAAAAAAGATGTGCTATACTGTGGATGGAAAAACAGATCATCGCTATTTGGCGGACAGGAGGGCGCTTATATGTACAACACACTGAAATCTTATCTGGCTGAACTTTCTTTGGAACTTATTCATGGATGCCGTGCGCAGGCGTATGACGGCACATGGCTGTATACGCCGGACGGCATTGCCAACTACGACGCTCTGTGGCTGCGGGATTTTTCCTATATGGTAGAGTATGCCGGTTTTGCTGTCCCGGAGGAAGATATCATCGCATGTATCCGTTATTCCATCCGGCACCGCAGGGAGGACGGATGGATGCCGGACCGCGTGACCAGGGACGGCGTCGGGGTGTATGCTGCCGGTGCAATGGGTCACCCTATCGGCGAGGCTAATCTGGACAATACGCCATTTCTGGTGTTTACAGTATACAGCTTATATCAGCGCATGGACATGGAACATTTTGGCACTTTGTTTCGGGAATGGGAGCCTTACTTATCCAGAGGGCTTTCTCTGATTCCTTTAAATCAGAAAGGACTGGTCTACAATGACCCGACAAAGCCCCATTCTCCGTATGGGTTCACGGATACGGTCTGCAAGACGGGCGAGCTGTTCATGGAATCTCTGCTGTTCTGGAGAGCGTGCCGCATGATGGAGACGCTCTGCAGCCGGTACTGTTATGGAAACGGTGCAAAATATGGGGCTTTGTCCGATGCGGTGGAGCGCTCCATCGGGACGCTGTGCGATGACAGCACGGGGGTATATTATGCTGCTTCCGGCGACTGCCGTCAGATCGATATCTGGGGCATGGCGTACATGCTTTACATCGGGTTTCCGGTCGGAGAGGCTGAAAAAGAAATGATTCTTACCTTTTTATATAAGAATTACGAACGCTACATGTACAAGGGGCAGGTGCGCCATCTGCTGCGCGGGGAATACTGGGAGAAGCTTCTGATCGAGATTGAGCCGGAAACTTATCAGAACGGCGCTTACTGGGCGACGGCCACCGGCTGGATTCTCTGGTGCCTTGCGCAGAAGGACTGTTCTCTGGCCGCGGACACTCTTTTGAAGGTGACAGATTGTTTTAAAAAAGAAGGTTCTTTTGAGTGCGTAAACGAAAATTATGAAAAGCTGCCCAGCATGGTAGTCAGCGCAACAAATGTTTACGGAGGCCTGATCCGTACTGCCGGGGATTTCCCGGACTTTATAAAATATCTGGAGGAAAACTTATGAATACGTTATTTCGGAACGATCGGATTCGCAGGATTTTGATGGATCTCGAAGCCCTTCAGATAAAAGCGGCAATTCCGGTAGAGAATGTTCGGATGCTGAGCGGCCGCTTTGATTCGCCGGATGCGGCTGAGCCTTTCTTATCACAGGCGCAGCCTTATCCTATACATGGGCAATGGGGCGGGCGCAATGCCTATTTCTGGTTTTTTGCGACAGTGCATCTCCCCGATGGCTTTGAGAGGGAACAGCTCCTTCTTCGAGTTTCCACTGCCGCAGGCCAGAAGCGGGATACCGCCCTCTTGTCCACCTTTGTATCCGCAGGCAGCCATAACTGGGATCTGATGAATCCTCAGTTTATGGTATTTGTAAACGACAGGCTTCGTCAGGGAATGGATACAAACCATACGGTTGTCCCGCTGGAAGCGGAGGATTACCGGAAGGGAACGATTAAGCTGGCGTTTCAGGCGTACACCGGGCTTACGGACGCCGGATACAGCTTTTTCCCTGAAATCTGTGTTCTGGATACTGCGGTAAAGGAGCTTTATTATGATATGCTCACGCTTTTTGAGGCTGCTCAGACGATGTCTGAGGAGAGCGTACAGAGATATTCTTTGCTTGACGCCGTCAATGAAGCGATGAATCTTTTGGATCTGCGAACCCCCGGGAGCCAGGATTTCTATGCCGGGATTAAGAGAGCGCGTGACTATCTTGAAAAATATGGATACGGTTCTTCGGACGATTCCGTTACTGTACACTGCGTCGGTCATACGCACATTGATATGGCGTGGCTCTGGGATCTCGACCAGACGCGTCTGAAGGCGCAGCGCAGTTTTTCCACGGCTCTTTCCTTTATGGAGCGGTATCCGGATTACTGCTTTATGCATACGAGCCCGCAGCTCTATGCTTACCTGAAACGGGACAATCCGCAGCTATATGAAAGAATAAAGACACGGATAGCGGAAGGACGCTGGGAGCCGGAGGGCGCTATGTGGCTGGAGGCCGACTGCAATCTCCCGTGCGGGGAGTCTCTGGTGCGTCAGATCATCTACGGTAAAAAATTTATCCGGGAGGAATTCGGCAGGGACAGCCGTGTTCTCTGGCTGCCGGATGTGTTTGGCTACAGCGCGGCGCTTCCGCAGATTCTGAAAAAATCCGGCATTGACTTTTTCGTAACCTCGAAAATCAGCTGGAATATGCTGAATACAATGCCATATGATACCTTTTTGTGGAAAGGAATTGACGGTTCCGAAATTCCGACCTATTTTCTTACCACGCCGGAGCTGGGAGCGTCGGAGGGAAACTGCGGAGCCACCTACAATGGTGTTCTGCATCCTGAGACGGTAGCCGGTACCTGGAAGCATTATAAGCAGAAGGAAGTCAATCATATGGTTCTTATGTGCTACGGCTACGGTGACGGAGGCGGAGGCCCCACTATGGAAATGCTGGAGAAGCTAAAGCGCATGAAAAAGGGGATCCCCGGATTTCCTACGGTTACTTCCGGGGCGACCGGTCCTTTCTTTGCAAAGCTTGCGGATCGTCTGAAAGGGCAGAAATACCTTCCAAAATGGACAGGGGAACTATATCTGGAGCTGCATCAGGGAACATATACCTCCTGTGCGAAAATTAAAAAGAACAACCGCAGGGCAGAGAATGGTCTTTTTGCTGCGGAGCTGCTGCAGAGCGTTTTTTTCTGCATGGGGGACGATTATCCGGACGCAAAGCTTTACGATCTGTGGGAAACGCTGCTTTTAAACCAGTTTCACGATACGCTGCCGGGAAGCTGTATCGGAAAGGTATATGAGGATTCCGAAAAACAGTTTGCACAGCTTTTTGCACAGATGACGGAGCTGACGGACGCCGGTCTGGAGCGCCTGGCAGCCCGGATTGCTTTAGACGGTCCCGGCCTTCTGATCTTTCAGCCGGCGCCTTTCCGGCGGGATGCGCTGTTTGAGACAGCTTATCAGCCTTTTGGGGAAAATACGCAGTATCTGGATGCTTTCGGCAATATGCTGCCCGGTCAGCGAAGCTTTGACGGAAAGACGCTTCTGGCGCTGTCCGGCCTGCCTGCGCTGGGTTATACGACGCTGCGGGCGGCGGATGCGGAAAAACTGCCATGTAAGCGCAAATGTGATGAACTTCCGCTTTATCCGATAAGCGCCACGCACATGGAAAACAGTTTTTTCTCTTTTGATATTAGCGATGCGGGCGAATTGATCCGTCTTTACGATAAACGTGCCGGTCGGAGGATATTGCCGGAAAACACACCCGGAAACTGTCTGGTGGTCTATGAGGATCGTCCATGCCGCTGGGATAGCTGGAATATTGATATGTATTATGAAGAGAAAAGCTGGTCTGTCGACAGGGTGGAGCATGTGGAGGTGCTGGAGCGGGGACCGCTGCGTTATGCTTTGCGCATAAGGAAAAGGTATCATCGTTCCCTTATTGATCAGACGATATATTTGTACCATCACATTCCGCGCATAGATTTTGTCACAGACATTGACTGGCAGGAGGATTCGTCTGTGCTGAAAGCGGAATTTCCTGTTGATGTCAACACGGATTTTGCCACATTTGAGATTCAGTACGGCAGCGTGCGCCGCCCGACGCACAGCAATACCAGCTGGGATACGGCAAAATATGAGGTTTGCGCGCACACATGGGCGGATATCTCAGAAGGCGGTTATGGCGTCAGCCTGCTGAATGATTGTAAATACGGGTATTCCGTCCGGGACGGGCGGATCGCACTTACCCTGCTAAAAGCCGGTATGGCTCCCGAACCCACACTGGATCGGGGAAAACACACATTTACTTATGCTCTTTATGCCCACAGCGGCCCGGTTCCGGATGGCGGCACTGTCATGCAGGCGCATTCCATGAATCTTCCGCTGCTGGCAAAAGAAATGGGCAGCCAGAAAGGCTCCCTGCCTGCAGAAGCTTCTTTCTTCACCTGCGATCATCCGTCTGTTCTCATAGATTGCGTGAAAAAAGCGGATGAAGAGGACGCGCTTATCCTGCGCTTTTACGAAACCGGAAACTGTCTGTGTAATGCGCGGTTTACCTCCATGTTTCCGCTTCGTGCAGTGTGGGACTGCACTCTTATGGAAGAAAATCAGACAGAGCTTCCTCTGTCTGATGCAAATTCTTTTGAGTATATGGCAAAGCCTTTCTCTGTCAATACCTGTAAATTATATTTTGCATAAGGAGGTTTTTATGAAATATGGCATTTATTTTGCTTATTGGGAAAAGGAATGGACTGCGGACTATATAAAATATATAGAAAAGGTAAAAAAGCTGGGATTTGATATTCTGGAGATTTCCTGCGCGGGCATAGCCTGCGCGGATCAGAAGGAACTGGAGCTCCTGAAAAAAGCCGCAGATGAAAATGATGTGATCCTCACTGCCGGCTATGGCCCCGGACCGTCGGAGAATCTGGCAAGCTCTGATCCCGCTGTGATCCGACATGCGATTTCCTTTTATACGGATATTTTGAAAAGACTGGAATATTTAGGGATCCACTCGATTGGGGGAGGAATTTATTCTTACTGGCCGGTGGATTATTCGAAACCGATCGACAAAGCCGGAGACTGGAACAGAAGTGTGGAGAATGTTCGCACGGTGGGAAAAATCGCGGAAAGCTGCGGCGTGGAATATTGTCTGGAGGTGCTCAACCGCTTTGAGGGATATCTGCTGAATACAGCGGAGGAAGCAAAACAATTTGTGGAAGAGGTGGATGTGGACGCCGTGAAGATCATGCTGGATACTTTTCATATGAATATTGAGGAGGACAGCATGGCGGACGCCATCCGGCTGGCCGGAGAACGTCTGGGACATTTCCATGTGGGAGAAAATAACCGGCGCGTCCCCGGGAAAGGCAGTCTCCCGTGGGCATCCATCGGAAGCGCTCTGCGGGAAATCCATTATGACAAGGCTGTAGTAATGGAACCCTTTGTGACCTGCGGAGGAACTATAGGAAAAGATATCAAAATCTGGAGGGACTTAAGCAAAGGGGCGGATGGCGCCTGGCTGGATGAGGATGCGGCAGGTTCCGTCGCTTTCCTGCGGCATGTATTCTCCGGAAACCGTACATGATCACAGAAAGGAAGAGGTAATGATATGAAAACATACCCCATTATTGGTATCCGGCCAATTGTTGACGCAAGACTCCTCGGAATCCGCGAGGCGCTGGAGGGAAAAACACGCAGTATGGCGGAAAAAGCCAGGACACTGATAGAATCAAAACTTTGTTATGCCGATGGAACTCCTGTAAAATGCGTAATCTTCTCCGGCAGTATCGGAGGAGGCGAAGAAGCTGCCCGCTGCCAGGCGGAATTTGCCGCGCAGAACGTATGCGCTACGCTGAGCGTTACTCCGAGCTGGTGCTATGGCAGTGAAACGCTGGATATGGAGCCTTCCACTGTCAAAGCTATCTGGGGATTTAATGGAACCTCCCGCCCCGGGGCTGTCTATCTTGCAGCGGCAATGGCTGCGCACAACCAGGCAGGCCTTCCGGCATTTTCCATTTATGGCCGGGATGTGCAGGACATGTGCGATGATTCTGTTCCGGAGGATGTGGAGGAAAAAATTCTGCGCTGGGCGAGATGCGCCATTGCAGTCGGACAGCTGCGGGGAAAAGCCTACGTGAATATTGGCAGCGTATCTATGGGAATTATGGGTTCCTACTGCAACATGGATTTTTACCAGAAATATCTGGGAATGCGCGTAGAATGGGTGGATATGACAGAGATTCTCCGAAGGGAGGCGCTTGGCATTTTTGACGGGGAGGAGTATGAGAGGGCGCTGGCATGGGTGAGAGAAAACTGTCCGGAAGGTAAGGACCCCAATCCGCCTGAGCGTGCGCACAGCGCTGCCCGGAAGGAAGAGGACTGGAAATTTGTTGTAAAGATGACACTTATTATAAGAGATATCCTGCAGGGAAATGAAAAGCTGGCGGATATGGGATACAAGGAGGAGGCGCTGGGAAGAAATGCGATCATGGGCGGCTTTCAGGGACAGCGTATGTGGACAGACTGGAAGCCAAACGGGGATTTCTCTGAGGCTATCCTAAACTCTACCTTCGACTGGAACGGGAAAAAACAGCCGCTTATTCTGGCAACGGAGAACGACAATTTAAACGGACTTTCCATGCTGTTGGCGAACCTGCTTACCGGACGCGCCGCCCTTTTCGCAGATGTGCGGGCTTACTGGAGTCCTGATGCCGTCCTGCGTGCTACCGGACAGCGGCTTTCAGGGACAGCGGCCGGAGGGTTTATCCATCTTATTAATTCCGGCGCAGCATGCCTGGATGCTACCGGTGCCTCCAGAGGGGAGTCCGGACAGCCGGTAATGAAACGCTGGTGGGAAATGACGGAGGAGGACATCTGCGGCTGCCTTTCCGCTACGGACTGGTGCCCGGCGGAATTGTGCCAGTTCAGGGGCGGAGGCTTTTCCTCACATTTTGCTACCGGAGCCGAGATGCCTTTGACGATGATCCGGGTGAATCTGGTGGATGGGATCGGCCCGACGCTGCAGATAGCAGAAGGGCAAAGCATTACTCTGCCGGAGAAGGTTCATGCGGTCATTGACGAACGCACAGATCCCACTTGGCCAACAACCTGGTTCGTTCCGCGCACAACAGGAGAAGGCGCGTTTGCAGATGTTTATTCCGTGATGGCAAACTGGGGAGCAAACCATGCAGCCTGCGCCTATGGTCATATCGGAGCGGACCTTATCACGCTGGCCTCTATGCTTCACATTCCGGTATCCATGCACAATGTACCGGAAGAGGAGATCTACCGTCCGCACTGCTGGGGTGCATTTGGCACGGTAGACAGACAGGCGGCGGATTATCTTGCCTGCCGGACATACGGACCGCTGTATAAATAATGAGACTGCTTTTTTATAGAGGAGCCGATAAAGAAAAACAAAACCGTACGGAAGGATGACATTTGCGGCGAAATATGCTATACTTTAGATAAATTTACCAGCACGGTTTTGCTGGAAAAGTAATAGAAAGATTGGAAAAAGCATATGACGTCGAAAGAATTTGCAAGTCTGATCGGAGTATCGCAGCCCACGGTCTCACGCGCTCTGAATAACAGCAATCTGGTGCCGGAGGAGAAAAAACAGTATATCATACAGAAGGCAAGGGAGTACGGATTTGAACTCAACAGTCAGGCGCAAAGTCTGAAGACGAAGCGGACGGGAACGATTGGGATCTTATTTCCGAAGCATTTTCTTGGCATGAACAAAAATCTGATGCTCGCCTACGTATACGACTGTATTCAGAAGGAACTGAGTCATTATAATTATGATATCATGGTCATCTACTATGATATGGAAACGGACGATTTTTCAAGCTTTGAGCGGATTATCCGCCGCCGCAAGGTGGATGGTTTTCTGGTTTTGCGTATGGAGCTTTCCGATAAAGAGATGGAGGTAATTGAGAAGTATAAGGTTCCGTGTGTGTTTATGATGAATGCCAGTGCCAAGATCCGCGGCAACCTTAATTATCTGTTTTCAGACAGTATTTACGGCGGTTATCTGGCGGGATGCTATCTGCGGAATTTCACGGATTACGAGAAAATGTTTATCACTGTTTTTGAGGAATCCAACGACGCGAAGCGCCGTCTGCAGGGTTTCCGGCAGGCTCTTGAGGAGGTCGGGCAGCAGGTGGCACAGGAAGATATCCTTTACTGCGCTCTGGGGATTGATTCTGCATATCAGCTTGTAAACGAAAATCCGGAAAAATTTCGGGGCAGAAGGGTAGCGATTCTTGCCTACAGCGATATGCTGGCGATCGGCATTGTGCAGGCTCTGGTATTACAGGGCATCCGAATACCGGAGCAGGTGCAGATTATCGGGATGGATGATATTCCGCTGACGACTTACCTGCATCCGCAGATCAGCACGATTCACGTGCAGGTGGAGGAAATGGTACCACGCGCATGCACGCTTCTTCTGGACATGATCGAGAAAAAAGACGGAGTGATACAGGAATGGATCAAACCGCGGCTGATACTGCGGGAGACAACGTGCAACGATTTTGCATAATTGAATTTCACGTAGAACGGTCGGTTTCGCTGAAAGGTGGGACCGACTGTTTTTTGAGAATTTTTCACAAAAACGATGGATCCGGATTGTGAAGATTTGACAAAATGAGTAAAAAGATATGTTTTTGGCAAAAAAATGATTGACAGGCATCGTAAATAATGTTATGTTGAAATTACCAAATGAATACGTATTCAAAAGAAAAAACAGAGCATGATTAACAAAAGGATATGGAGGGAAAGTACAGATGAAGAAAAAGATAGCGGCAGTATTGACAGCAGGTTTGGTTTTTACATGTCTTAGCGGAATGATGGTAAATGCAGAGGAACTGACGCCGTCCGGGGAAACGCTGACAGTCGGCACGATGGCGAATTCCCTGGGGCTTCCGGTACATGTGGCGGAAGAAAAGGGCTACTTTGAAGAGGCAGGTCTGGACGTGGATATTGAGATTTTTGCTACAGGTGCCCCGATCAACGAAGCGATGGCAGCCGGAGAGCTGGATGTGGCAGTCAGCGGAATGGCGTCCGTATATGGTCTGGCAACCGGTATGTATACCTATATCGGCGATGGCGTGATCACAGCAGGCGGCGAATCCATCTATGCGAGAGCGGACAGCCCGTATGTGCAGGCGGGAGCGGATGAGAAAGGAATTATCGGCGATGCGGAAAGTCTGAAGGGTGTGTCTATTTTAGGACCGCTTGCTACAACAGCACACTACCAGGCAATCAAGTATATTGAATATTTCGGACTGACTGCCGATGATTTCAGCATGGTATCCATGGATTATGCACAGGCTTATCAGGCCTTTGTTACCGGAGAGGGCGATCTGATCGCGGCAAAGATGCCGTATACGAATCAGCTTGAGGAGGCTGGCTATGTGAAGGTCTGTGACATGAATCTGATTCTGGACAATCCGATCATTGATACCATTTTTGCACAGAATAATGTGGCAGAGGAGAAAAAGGATGATCTGATCCTTTTCCTGGAATGCTATTACAAAGCGTGTGAGGATATCATGAATGATGAGGCGATGCGCCGCGAATCGGCTGTGACATGGTATGCTGAAGAGGGTATTACCTACAGCGAATCTGATATGGACGCTGAGGTGGAAGTAAAAGATTATTTTACGCGTGAAACGGTAAACACGGAAGAAAATCAGCTTGGACAATTTATGGTAGATATTGCTAACTTCTATGTAGAGCAGGAAATGATCGCTGAGAGTGATGTAGCAAATGTAGAGGCAAGCATTGACACTTCCTTTGTTGAAGCGGTAAAAGCAAGAAAATAAGTGATAATGAAACCGGAGAGGCTGCTGCATATGCTGGTGATCACAGGCTGCAGCAGCCTTATTTTATCTCTGAAAGGAAATGAGTTTTTATGAAAAAGACAAAAAAGAAAACGAAATATCTGCTGATTTCGACGACGTCCATTTTGGCGGTGATCTTTGTCTGGTTTTTATGCATCAATGTATTTCATATGAAATCGGAGCTTGTATTTCCGGGACCGGTGAAGGTGTTTCAGACATTTTTCCAGAAGATGACGGTGAAGGCGCCGGACGGAGCGACGCTTCCGCAGCATCTCTGGGCGAGCATCAAGGTGGCGCTGCTGGGCTATGCGCTCGGGGCACTGGTTGGGGTACCGCTTGGGATCGCGATGGCGTGGAACAAATGGGTAGACCGTTTTGTGCGGCCGCTGTTTGATATGGTCCGCCCGATTCCCGGACTGGCGTGGATCCCGATGTTTATCCTGTTGTTCGGTATCGGCATTACCTCTAAAGCGCTGGTTATTTTCCTGGGCGCCCTGATCGCCTGTATCGTAAACAGCTATACAGGTATCCGGCAGACAAAAGAAGTGCATCTGTGGGTGGGCGATGTGTTTGGCGCATCCAGTATGCAGAAGCTGTTTCTGGTGGCGATCCCGACGGCGCTTCCGATGATCTTTACCGGACTGCGTGTGGCGCTTGGAACCTCCTGGACAGCGCTGGTGGCAGCAGAGCTTCTGGCTTCCACAAAGGGATTGGGGTACATGATACAGCAGGCGCGCGCAATTTCCAGACCGGATATCATCATTGTGGGTATGCTTGCGATCGGTGCAGTGGGTGCAGTGTTTGACGCCGTGCTCCATATGGTAGAAGTACGGGTAGCGAAAGGAATGAATGCAAAATGACAAAAAATAAGAGAATAAGTGAAAAAGCGATCCCGGCAGTCTGCGCCTGTCTTTCCATCGGCGCCTTCCTGCTGCTGTGGGCATGGGGCGCAGCATTTACGGAGCTTGGCTTATTTATTCCCGGACCGGTTGAGGTTGTGCGTGCAATTGGAGCGGGAATTGTGGGAACAGTTGGAAAGCACAGTATCATGGCGCATGTCGGCTATAGTCTGATGCGGGTACTTGCCGGATTTGCGATCGGTTCTGCGGTAGGTATCGTCTGCGGACTTCTGATGGGGTGGTATCCGGTGGCGGAGGCGATCATCAATCCGATTTTCCGCATTATCCGCCCGATCCCGCCGATTGCGTGGATTCCGATCTCCATCATCTGGTTTGGGCTTGGAGAGAATGCAAAAATATTTCTGATTTTTCTTGCATCCTTTTCAAATACGACGCTGAATTCCAGGGCAGGCGCAAAGAGCGTAGATCCGGAAATCGTAAACGCGTCGCGGATGCTTGGAGCGAGTGAGCGGCAGATTTTTACAACGATCGTACTTCCGGCTTCTGTGCCGTCTATTTTTGCCGGACTGCAGGTGGCAATCTCCAGCAGCTGGGCGACCGTGCTGGCAGCGGAGATGGTGAGGTCTTCGGAAGGGCTGGGATGGATGATCGTGGCCGGAATGAACAATAACGATATGGTTCAGATTTTATCGGGAATTGTAATGATTGGCGTGGTAGGCTTTATCCTTGCAATTTTCATGAGAAAAGCGGAGGATGTGTTATGTCGGTGGAACAAGAGCGGACAGTAGCAAATATAATTGCATGCAGAGGCGTGTGCAAATCTTTCGAGACACCTGAGGGAGAACATCAGGTGATCAAAGACTTGAATATGACAGCAAAAGAAAACGAGTTTCTGGTACTCTTCGGACCGGGACAGTGCGGAAAGACCACAATCATGAATCTGATTGCCGGTTTTGAGGCGGCGAGCGAGGGCAGCATGACGTTCCTTGGAAAAGAGATTACAAAGCCGGGACCGGAGCGGGGCGTGGTCTTTCAGTCGACGGCGTTGTTCCCATGGATGACGACAATGGGAAATGTGGAATACGGATTGAAAATGGCCGGCGTTAAAAAAGAAGAGCGCCGCAGGCGCGCGCAGAAATACATTGATCTGGTAGGCCTGCAGGGCTTTGAAAATTCATTTCCGGTGCAGCTCTCCGGCGGAATGCGCCAGCGCGTAGGCATTGCAAGGGCATACTGCAATGAGCCGAAGGTGATGCTGATGGATGAGCCGTTCGGCGCGCTGGATGCTCAGACGCGTTATCTGATGCAGGAAGAGCTGCAGCGCATCTGGGATGCGGAAAAAAGGACAGTTATTTTTGTTACGAATAATATTGAGGAAGCAATTTACCTGGCGGACCGTATTCTGGTGCTGACGAACTGCCCGGCGACTGTGAAAAGAGAGTATAAGATCGACCTTCCGCGGCCGCGCGATCTGGTGTCACCGGAGTTTTTGGCGCTGCGAAAGGAAATCACGGGAATTTTAGACAGTACGTCAGACGGGAGGCAGCTATGAGCGAAAAAGTAAAAGTAAAGGTAAATCATCTTACCAAGAAATTCGGCGACCTGCTGGTGCTGGACGACATGTCCTTTGATGTCATGGACGGGGACCTGCTGTGCGTAGTTGGACCGACCGGCTGCGGGAAGACGACCTTTTTGAATAGTCTTACAAAAATATATGATATTACAGCGGGAGAGATCCTGCTGGACGGACAGAAGGTAGATACCAGGAAGCAGAACATCGCCTATATTTTTCAGGGAGATTCCACAATGCCGTGGCTTACGGTGGAGGAAAATGTGGGGTTCGGGCTGAAGGTGAAAAAGGTACCGGAAGCAAAAAAGAAAGAGCAGGTAGAAAAATATCTGGATATCGTAGGTCTTACGAAGTACCGCAAGTATTATCCGAAACAGCTTTCGGCAAGTATGCTGCAGCGCGTGAGCATTGCGCGCGCATTTGCGACGGAACCGGATCTTCTTCTGATGGATGAGCCTTACGGACAGCTTGACATTGAGCTGCGTTTTAAGCTGGAGGATGAGCTGGTAAAGCTCTGGCAGATGACAAAGACGACGGTGCTTTTTATCACACATAATATTGAAGAGGCGGTTTATCTCGGCAATAAGATCATGATTCTGACGAATAAGCCGACGACCGTCAAGACAACGATTGAAAATACACTGCCACGGCCGCGCGATATTGCCGCCCCGGAATTTGTGCATCTGCGCAATGAGGTGACGGAGCTGATCAAGTGGTGGTAGGGATAGGAGGAACGTATGCGGGCAATTACGATTATGTATGATTCATTGAATCGCAGGTATCTCCCGTGTTATGGCGATGAGATTTCCATTATGCCGAATTTCCGGAGACTGGCGGAAAGGACAGCAGTCTTTGATAAGTTTTACGTGGGGAGCCTTCCGTGCATTCCGGCGCGGAGAGAGCTGCAGACCGGCAGATACAATTTTCTGCACCGCTGCTGGGGACCGCTGGAGCCGTTTGACGATTCACTGCCGTCCATTCTGGGAGAGCACGGGATTTATTCGCACTGTGTGACGGACCATGCCCACTACTGGCAGGAGGGAGGAAGCACTTATCACACAAAGTTTTCCTCCTGTGAGATGATCCGCGGGCAGGAGGGCGATTTCTGGAAAGGAAAGGTGGACGGATTCACAGAAAATCTCGATCTGCACCGACAGGACGCCGTAAACCGGGAGGCAATGCAGGGGGAAGAAAACCATCCGCACTATCAGACCTGTAAGAGTGCATTGGAATTTCTGAAAGACAACTACCGGCAGGATAACTGGTACCTTCATGTGGAGTATTTTGATCCGCACGAGCCGTATTTTGTGCCGGAGCGATACAAAAAGCTATATACGGATAAGGATGCGCCGTTTGACTGGCCGTTTTACGGCGAAGTGGAGCCGGACGCAAAAGAGGTGCAGGAAGCACAGCTTAATTACCGGGCGGTGCTGTCGATGATCGATCATTATCTCGGGGAGATTCTGGATTTTATGGACGCGCATGATATGTGGAAGGATACCATGCTGATCGTGAACACAGATCACGGCTACATGCTGGGGGAAAAGGGATTCTTTGGGAAAAATTATATGCCATGCTATGAGGAAATTGTACATACGCCGTTTTTCCTGTGGCATCCGCAGATCAGACATGCGGGAGAGCGCCGCAATGCGCTTTGCCAGACGATCGACATTGCGCCGACCATCCTGGACTGCTTTGGAATTGCGCCGGCGGCGGATATGATGGGACGTTCCCTGCTTCCGGTGCTGGAAGATGATCGCTGTATTCACGATGCAATCTTATTTGGCTATTTTGGAAAACATGTCAACGTGACAGACGGGCGTTATGTCTATATGAGGAGCGGGCGTAAAACGGAAGGCTGTCTGTATAATTACACGCTGCTGCCGCTGCACATGTTCCATCCGTTTACGGAGGAGGAATTAAAGCAGACAGAGACGACGCTGACCGGGGAGTTTTCGTTTACAAAGGGCATTCCGGTGATGAAGATTCCGGCGAGCGGAGCAACTTCTCCAAACAATACTTGCTATCAGTATGAGGACCATAGGAAATACGGCGATCTGCTGTTTGATCTGGAGACGGATCCGTACCAGCAGCAGCCGATACAGGACGGCGGAACCGAGGAGCGGATGCTGGAGGCAATGCGCGTTCTGATGAAAGCCGGTGAGGCTCCGGAGGAGCTGTATGAACGAATGGACATAGAGAAATGAGGTGGCATTTATGGCGGAAAAATCGCTGAATATTGTGTGGTTCTGTACGGATCAGCAGCGATGGGATACGATCGGCAGTCTGGGAAATCCGTATATCCACACGCCAAATATTGACCGTCTTGTGTCGGAGGGAGTGGCATTTACCAGAGCCTATACGCAGGCGCCGGTATGTACGCC
>CABRSG010000005.1 GCA_902473545.1 uncultured Lachnospiraceae bacterium
ATAATATATATTAAATTTATCATTACAGAGAGATTTCGTCAATTATTTTGCAGGAATTTCCACTTAATTTTGTATTTGCTTTCATCCAATCGAAAAAGACTGACATACTCTTCTTCCGTCAAACGATTTTCCTGTTTTTCTGTCACCACAGCCTTAATGCAGTCTCCAAAAAGCATCTGCGGGAACAACAGGGAACAGGCAGTCGCCGCCGCCAGCCAAGCCAGAGCATGCCGCCGTTTGTTTTTCTGTTTTTTTATCCGCATAGTGTCCTCCTGTCAGTATGGATATCTTAAGTATTGACAGTTTTTGAGACATTATGCCCGCCTTTCTCCGATATATTTCACACGTAAAATCATTTTACAGTATTTTGCGCTTCCTCCGCGATTTTCTTTCGCGTCCACTCGTCAACCGTCTGCCGGAAGCCACGCAGATACTCAGAAAACTGCACATTTTCCTGCCCATATGTGAGCTGCAGATCGTACTCCAGCGGAAGCCAGGTGGCGATATCCGATTCGTTATGCGAGATCAGTGCCTCCAGCTTATCAAGTGCCTTGTAGGTTTTCGCCTCCCGCGTCTCCAAACGTTCCATTTCCGCCAGCAGTGACTGCCACTCCTTCCGCTGCACTTCCGGGAAACTCTGCACCCACTTTAAAAACAGCTCATCCTCCGTCTGCGCGTCCGCATCCGATTTTTCAAAAGTCGGGATATCCCCTGTGAAGGATTCCCCCAGATCGTGAATCAGGCACATACGGATCACGCGATCCATATCCACATCCCGAAATTCCTCCTCGCCCGACAGCAGCATCGCCATCAGCGCGATCCGCCAGCTATGATCGGCGACGCTCTCCGTCCGGTTTTCTTCTGTGTAACAGTGCCGCGGCGTCACCTTCAGCTTCGCTGCCTGTTTTAATATCTCTAAAAATTTCTGCGACGTCATTTGTCTGTACCTCCTCTGATCTGTTTTCCTCAAACACGCAGCCCTTCTTTTGCTGCCTGAAAATACTGCGTGGAACTGCAAAAATCTCACTGAATACAGTATAGCAATCCCCCGTAAAAAAAGAAATACCTCTTCCGAAAAAGAACGCAAAAGAGACTTCCCGTCTCTGGGTTTTTATGGTATCATGTTACTGCTCAGCCCATGTATGGTGTTCCCTCTGAGACGCCCGGGTGAGTATATTATTCAGGAGGAATCAATATGAAAGAACTTGCGAATTTATTTATGGTTTTCTTTCGAATCGGTGCTTTCACCTTCGGGGGAGGGTACGCCATGCTCCCCATGCTCCAGCGGGAGGTCGTGGAAAAATATCACTGGGCATCTGAGGATGAGCTGATGGATTATTTCGCGATCGGGCAGTGTACTCCCGGCATCATCGCCATCAATACAGCTACCTTCGTGGGCTAT
Source organism: uncultured Lachnospiraceae bacterium (assembly GCA_902473545.1). Taxonomy (GTDB): domain Bacteria; phylum Bacillota; class Clostridia; order Lachnospirales; family Lachnospiraceae; genus Marvinbryantia. The sequence continues at coordinate 1,403 of CABRSG010000005.1, forward strand.
AAAAATCGTGGCGTTATCGGCGCTGTCGCAGCTACGCTCGGCATGGTCACGCCGTCCATCATCATCATTACACTGATCGCCGCATTTTTGACAAACTTTGCTGACCTCGCGGTCGTAAAACATGCCTTCAACGGAATCCGCGCCTGCGTCTGCGTTTTGATCTTTAATGCGGTTGTCAAGCTGGCCAAAAAGTCTGTCGTCGACAAAATCTGTCTTGGCATCTGTATCGCGGTTTTGCTTTTATCACTGTTCACGCCGTTATCCCCGGCGCTCATCGTTGTTCTCGCTGGCGCGGCAGGCGTGCTCTTTAAACGTACAGGAGTCGCAGGAGGTGCAAAGAAATGACAGGATTGATCCGTTTAGCATATGAATTTTTTAAGACAGGACTTTTTGCAGTAGGCGGCGGTCTGGCTACTCTCCCCTTCCTCTATGAGATGGGAGCTGCTACCGGCTGGTTCAACGCGCAGGACGTCGCGGATATGATCGCGATTTCTGAATCCACTCCGGGACCTATGGGCGTAAACATGGCAACCTATGTCGGATTCACCTCCTTCGGGCTGCCGGGCGCTATCATCGGACCGCTCTTTCTCGCGCTGCCGTCCGTAATCATTATTATTCTGATTTCGAAAATATTAAGCAAATTCAAGGAATCGCAGCTTGTGCAGGATATTTTTTACGGACTGCGCCCGGCGTCAACCGGACTGATCATTGCGGCCGGACTTGGCGTTGTCAAAATCGCCCTGTTCTGTCTCGACCAGTTTGAGGTTACAAAAAATATTGCAGATTTGTTTAACTATAAGGCAATTATTCTGGCGGTGGTCATTTATCTTGTTTTAAAGAAAAAAGATTTCCATCCGATTCTCATAGTAATTGCTTCGGCAATTATCGGAATCATTTTTAAGTTCTAAGGGTACTAAAAAATCAGGCAGTATACTGCACGGTATAAAAAAATCGGGTGGAGGCCAAAAAGCCACTGCCCGATTTTTTCCCTCCCGGTAAAAACACATGCTGCAAATTATTCCAGATTTTCCACATGATAACGCTTACCTTCCAGCGTTTTCCACACTGCCTCTGTGTTTTCCAGAATCATATACCCATGCGGACTTTCCTCCTTTGGAATGGAAACGGAACCCGGATTGAGATACAGATTGTTATACCCAAAGCGCTCCCACGCCGGAATGTGCGTGTGTCCGTGCAGCAGAATATCGCCCGGCTGCAGCGGCGGGAGTGCACTGATATTATAACGGTGTCCGTGCGTGGCATAAATCATCCGCTCTCCAACCGGCAGGATACAGTAGTCCGCCATGATCGGAAATTCCAGAACCATCTGATCCACCTCGGTATCGCAGTTTCCCCGCACACAATATATCTGATTTTTCCCGGCATTCAGCATCGCGATCACTTCTTTGGGCGCATACTCCTCAGGCAGATCGTTGCGTGGTCCATGGTACAAAATATCACCCAGCAAAAGCAGCCTGTCCGCCTGCTCCCGCTCAAAAGCCGTCAGCATCTCCCGGCAGTAACGCGCCGAGCCGTGAATATCTGAAGCGATCATCAGTTTCATGTTACTTCCTCCCAAACTTAACTTTGTTTCCGTTTTTCCAGCGCTCTGCCAGCAATTATACTTTAAACCGATATCCCACGCCCCATATTGTCTCGATATACTGCGGTTTTGAGGTATCCTGCTCCACTTTTTCACGAATTTTCTTGATGTGTACCGTCACGGTAGCGATGTCGCCGATGGATTCCATATCCCAGATTTCCCGGAACAGCTCTTCCTTGGTGAATACATGGTTGGGGTTTTCCGCAAGGAAGGTGAGCAGGTCGAATTCCTTCGTCGTAAAATTGCGCTCTTCTCCGTTCACCCACACACGGCGCGCCGTCTTATCAATCTTGATGCCGCGGATTTCCACAATATCGTTTTCTTTTATATTAGAGTGAATCAAACGCTCATAGCGCGCCAGATGCGCCTTCACGCGCGCCACCAGCTCGCTCGGACTAAAGGGCTTCGTCATATAGTCGTCCGCGCCAAGCCCAAGACCGCGGATCTTGTCGATATCATCTTTCTTTGCTGAAACCATCAGCACCGGAATGTCCTTGCGCTCGCGCACGCGGCGGCAGATTTCAAAACCATCCACCTCCGGGAGCATCAGATCGAGGATCAACAGATTGATATCTTCCTCCAATGCCTTCTTCATGCCGACATCGCCGCGCCGTTCCGTCTCCACCTCAAATCCGCTCAGCTCCAGATAGTCCTTCTCCAGCTCGGCAATGCTCTCTTCATCCTCAATAATAAGAATTTTGCTCATAACTGTTTCCTCCTGCTATTTTAAACGGTTACTCAACCGTTACTTTTCTCAGAACAAAATACATCACGGTTCCGGTGCCAAGCTTGCTGGTCGCCCAGATCTTTCCTCCGTGATCCTCGACGATCTTGCGCACAATGGAAAGACCGATTCCGCTGCCGCCCATCGACGAATTGCGCGATGCGTCCGTGCGGTAAAAGCGGTCAAAAATATACGGCAGCTCCTTTGGACCGATGCCCTTTCCATTGTCCTCGATCTCAATCTGCACAAAGTCCCCGACATCCTTCACGCGGATATTGATGCGTCCCTTCGGCTTATCCATATATTTCACGGAATTGCCGATGATGTTGTTGATTACGCGCTTCATCTGCTCGGCGTCCGCAATGACCTCAACATTTTCATCTACATAATTGAAGTAGGAAAAGTCGATGTTCTTGGATTCCAGATCCAGTCCGACCTCCTCGCAGCAGTCCTCAAAATAACTGCTCACATTGATTTTGTTGAAGGTGTATGGAATGCGGTTTGTGTCAATCTTTGAATAAAACGTCAGCTCATTGATGAGCCTGTCCATATCATTCGCCTTGTTGTAAATGGTGCGGATATAGTGATCCATTTTCTCCGGCGTATCCGCGACGCCATCCATAATTCCCTCTACATAGCCCTTGATCGCCGTGATCGGCGTCTTCAGGTCATGAGAAATATTGCTGATCAGTTCCTTGCTCTCCCGGTCGTACCGGATCTTTTCTTCGCTCGACTCGCAAAGTCTGCGGCGCATCTCTTCAAAGTCGCGGCAGAGGTCGCTGATTTCATCATTTCCATCCACCTCCAGCGTAAAATCCAGATTCCCCTCAGCAATATTGTGCGTGGCCTTTCGCAGCTTCATAAGCGGGACATTTATCCCCGTGTATATCCATCCGATCAGGAGACAGGCAGTGAGCAGAAGTACCAGAACAGCTACGATCGCTATATTTTTCAGAAAATTACGAATTTCCGGCACCATCCTTGCCGCTGACGGAAGTGACGTTTTGGTCCCCTGCAGCTCCTGTTCCTCTTCCAGATTTATCCCTTCCTCCTGCTGCAGGCGGTTGCCGTATTCCTCCAGATATTGAAGCTGGCGGTTTCCTGTCGTAAGCATAAAAACCAGAAGCAGCAAAACCGGCACCAGAAGAATCGTGCAGAAAGAAATCACCAGTCTTGTCTTTAGTTTCATACAAACGGCTCCTTCATGGTAAAATATCATATTTAATGAAAGTATACCATAAAGGAGCCATAATTGCACCTAAACAAACGTCTGCTTTTCTAAACTTTTTATAAATAAGCGTAACCGTTCAGCTAAGCTGCTCTGTCACCTGCAAAGACCTGTCTGAAATGTTACAAATAAGCTTTCAGAGCTTCCACCTTGTCAAGCTTTTCCCACGGAAGGTCAAGGTCTGATCTCCCGAAGTGCCCATAGGAGGACGTCTGCTTGTAGATCGGACGGCGCAGGTCAAGCATTTTAATGATGCCTGCCGGGCGGAAATCAAAGGTTTCACGTAAGATTTCTGTGATTTTTTCATCAGCAAGCTTCCCGGTACCGAACGTATCTACCATGATAGAGGTTGGCTTTGCCACGCCGATCGCGTAAGAAAGCTGGATCTCGCACTTGTCTGCAAGTCCCGCCGCCACCATATTCTTTGCCGCATAGCGCGCCGCATAAGCCCCTGAGCGGTCTACCTTCGTGCAGTCCTTTCCGGAGAAAGCGCCGCCGCCGTGCGCATAACCGCCGTAGGTATCCACGATGATCTTTCTGCCGGTAAGTCCGCTGTCCCCGTGCGGTCCGCCAATCACGAAACGTCCGGTCGGGTTTACAAAGAATTTTGTATCATCGTCCACCATCTCCTGCGGAAGAACGGCGTCAAATACATATTTCTTAATGTCCGCATGGATCTGCTCCTGCGTCACTTCCGGGTCGTGCTGCGTGGAAAGCACTACCGCATCCAGACGAACCGGCTTGTCATTCTCATCGTACTCCACCGTCACCTGCGTCTTTCCATCCGGGCGGAGATACGGAAGCGTTCCGTTTTTGCGCACCTCCGTGAGCTTCAGAGCCAACTTATGCGCCAGCCAGATCGGGTACGGCATATATTCCTCCGTCTCGTTCGTCGCATAGCCGAACATCATACCCTGGTCGCCTGCGCCGATCGCCTCGATTTCACCCTCGGACATGGTATTTTCCTTTGCCTCCAACGCCTTGTCCACGCCCAGAGCGATATCCTGCGACTGCTCGTCGATCGCCGTGATCACGCCGCAGGTATCTGCGTCAAAACCATATTTTCCTCTGGTGTAGCCAATCTCGCGCACTGTGTCGCGCACGATCTTCTGAATATCCACATATGCCTTTGTGGTGATCTCACCCATCACCAGCACCATGCCAGTCGTTGTGGCAGTCTCGCACGCCACGCGGCTCATCGGATCCTGCTTTAATAATTCGTCTAAAATCGCGTCCGATATCGCATCGCACATTTTATCCGGATGTCCCTCAGTTACTGATTCAGATGTAAACAATCTTCTCTCCATCTTGTGTCCTCCTTTAATTTGTAAATGTAAAAAAAGAGGTCCAAAGCGGACCCCTATCTTTCCGATAGCAAATCCTCTTATTGTTCGAATAAATCGCTCAGGTTGGCACCTTCCGCCTTTGCGGGGTTGCCGTGGCTTCACAGATCCTTTGTATCTCCACCACTCTGAATAAGAGTATTATATTTTTAACTTACGCGCAGCCGGAATTTCTGGATTTCCTTTTCCGTCGAAACCCGCTCGATCTCTGCGCCAAGACCGCGCAGCTTTTCCTCAAAATGCTCGTAACCGCGCTGAATATAAACGATATCATCTACAATCGTAATGCCCTCCGCTGCCAGCCCAGCAATTACCAGCGCTGCGCCAGCCCGCAGATCCGGCGCACTCACGCGCGCTCCTGTCAGTTTCTCCGTACCGTAGATGACGGCGGTGTTTCCTTCCACCTTGATGTCTGCACCCATGCGCATCAGCTCATCCACGTATTTAAAGCGATTTTCAAAAATACTCTCCGTCACCAGGCTTGTCCCTCTCGCCAGCGCCAGCGCCACACCAATCTGCGGCTGCATGTCTGTGGGATATCCAGGATACGGCAATGTCTTTACATTGGTATTGGTCAGTCTCTTTGTGGCAACCACGCGGACCGCATCGTCAAATTCCTCCACCTGACATCCGATCTCCACCAGCTTTGCGGTGGTCGCTTCCAGATGCTTCGGGATCACATTCTTTACAATGACGTCTCCCTTTGTAACTGCCGCGGCAAACATAAAGGTGCCTGCCTCAATTTGATCCGGAATAATGGAATACTCCGTCGCATGGAGCCGTTCCACGCCGCGGATACGGATGACGTCCGTACCTGCGCCCTTAATATTGGCCCCCATGCTGTTTAGGAAGTTTGCCACATCTACAACGTGCGGTTCCTTCGCAGCATTTTCAATAATGGTGCGTCCCTCTGCCATCGAGGCAGCCATCATGATGTTGATAGTAGCTCCTACGGAAACCGTATCGAGATAAATATGGTTTCCTCTCAGATGATCCGTCTCAGCAATGATGGAACCGTGCGAAATCCTTGTCTTCGCACCGAGCGCCTTAAAGCCCTTTAAATGAAGATCGATCGGCCTGCTCCCGATGTTGCATCCGCCCGGAAGCGGAACCTCCGCCCTCTTGTACTTTCCAAGCAGCGCTCCTAACAGATAATAGGATGCTCTGATCTTCTTAATATATTCATAATCTACACTAACGCTGCCGATACCGGAGCCATTTATCTGCCAGGCCATTCTGCCGACCTTTTCCACCTTCGCGCCAATACCGCTGATCGCTCCAAGCAAAGCATGTATATCCTGCACATCCGGCAGATTATCAATTACAACTGTGTCATCTGTCATGATAGCCGCAGCAAGAATGCCCAGTGCCGCATTCTTGGCGCCGCCAATTTCTACCTCGCCGACGAGAGGATTCCCGCCTTTGATAATATATTGTTCCATTGGACACCTCTGATATTTTATTTACACTCTTCCCCTGTGTATCAAATTGTCTTCCCCTTAATAAAAACCAAAATATGTGCAGAGGCTCAGAGAACAACGTTTTCCTCGCTCGTCAAATGCCGAAAAACACATACGCTTACGCAAGCCCGTCCTCTGTGTTTCAGTACATCCTCCTCTGCCCTTAACGAACATTATAACACATTCTTTGGATTTGTAAACAAAAATTAATTTATCGACATAATTCCAGCAAAATTTGACACGTTTTTGAAACAATATCATGTACCGTTTTTTCTGTTTTTTTCAGGCCTGGCACCACATCTTGTTTTTACTTTTTTCTGTTTTCCAGAGGTTTCTTTTTTCTGACGGAATAGCCGAAGGTGCCAAGCAGCTCTCCGACCGCATGGTATTCTCCGTGGGAGTATACCAGAAGTCCGGCCCTGTTCAGATGAAATTTGCCGTTTTTATCAAGATAAGCTTCATCGACATGTACGGCAAGCACCTCCGCAAGAAACATATGGTGGGAGCCAAGCTCCAGCACCTGTTTGACGCGGCACTCGATATTGACCGGACATTCCCTGATCCCCGGCGCCGCTATATACTGCGAGGGTTCTTCCGCAAGATGAAGCTGCGCGAATTTATCCATATCACGCCCGGAACGTACCCCGCAAACATCTGTTGCGCGCGCAAGCTTTTCAGTCGTCAGATTCACCACAAATTCCCCGGTCTCCCGGAGAATGGAATAGGAGTGTCTCTCCGGGCGTACGGAAATATAAAGCATGGCAGGATTGGTGCACACCGTTCCTGTCCATGCTACAGTGATAATATTTGCTTTTTCTCCCGGCCTTCTGCAGCTCACCATGACCGCCGGAAGCGGGTAGAGCATATTGCCGGCTTTCCAAATCTGTTTTCCCAAAGCTTTTCCTTCTCCTTACTGATCTTCTGGAGTCAAATACTCCGCGGGAATAAAACACTTTTGCAAACAACGATAACGCCTGCTTACTGCTGAAGTGCGGAGAACAGCGTCGGTATGAGCTGCTTTTTGCGGGATACGATTCCCGGCAGAATGACAGAACCATTCTCCACGGTCTTGCCAAAAGCTTCCTTGACCAGATTCTCCGAACCTTTTCCGAAGCACAGCAGCTCGGTAGACTCGTTTAAGATATCTGTCAGCATGAAAAACAGCATAGTGAGACGCTGATTCTCAAATGCGGTCTCCATATAAGCAAGCAGTTTTTCCTTTGCGCCCGCAAGCTCTCCTTCTGTCATGGAAGTGATCTGAGCCACGCCAAAGATCGTCTCATCCTGCTCAAATTTTTTGAAATCCTGATAGAATATTTCTTCCGCTGTCTTGCTCTTTAAATTGCTGCCCGCCGCAAACATTTCTGCTGCAAACTCCGTGCAGTCAATTTCGGCGATCTGAGCAAGCGCCTGCGCCGCCGCCTTGTCCATTGGCGTGCAGGTAGGAGAACGGAACAGCAGCGTATCGGAAATAATCGCCGCGCACATAAGTCCCGCAATCTTCTTCGGAATCGCTACCCCCTGCTCCTGGTAAAGCTGGTAAATAATAGTTGAGGTACAGCCAACCGGCTGATTGCGGAAGTACACAGGCATCATTGTCTCCATCGAGCCAAGGCGATGATGGTCGATAATCTCCAGAATCTCGGCGCTCTCGATGTTGTCGACCGCCTGGGACGGCTCATTGTGGTCGACCAGAACCAGACGACGTTTCTTGATACCAAGCAAATTTCGGCGGGATATGGTTCCCACGTAGTGACCGTTTCTATCAAGAATCGGAAAATCACGATGACGCTTGCTCGCCATGATTTCTTTGATATCATCCGTGAAATCATCCTCAGAAAAAGCGATAATTTCGTTATCCTTCATGAAAAACCGTACCGGCATACTCTGGTTGATCAAATGCGCAACCGTGTAGGTGTCATACGGCGTCGCAATGATCGTGCAGCCCTTTTCCTTTGCAAGGATCTGGATTGTCTTGGTGACGACTGCATCTCCGCAGATAATCAGGCAGCCAGCCTTCATCTCAATTGCGCATAGCTGCGTCTCATAACGATTGCCCAGGATGACCATGTCGTGTTCCTCGATATAGGATTCCATGACCTCCGGGCTGGAAGCCGCGACAACCACCTTGCCCTGGTCAAAAAACGCATTCGGATCGCCCACATAGAGCGTACCGTCCAGTGTCTCCAGAATATTGCAATACTGGGTCTGCGCCTTGGAAAGAATTGCATTGTCCACGACCGCCATATAGGACCGGGCAATATCGCCGATACTGATAAGTCCTTCCAGAACATTGTCCTCTTCGATGATCGGCAGCGTTGTGCCCTTCGTTTCATTCAAAAGCGTCCATGCCTTTTTCAGAGAAATATCGCTGGACACCCCCTGCGTCCGGCGAATCTCCATATCCTTCACCCGCGTTTTTACATTCGGCACATAGCCCGGCGCTTCCATATTGAATTTTTCCAGAACATACTGCGTTTCCGTACTCACATGCCCGGCGCGCTTCGCTATGTATTCTCCGGTGCCCGACTGATTTTTCAGATAGGCGTATGCAATTGCTGAGCAGATGGAATCTGTATCGGGATTTTTATGCCCGATCACATATATTTGATGTTTATCGTAGTGTTCCATAAATACCCCCAATATTTTCGTCTTTTGTTAAATCATAGCAAAATTTGCAGCTATGTTCAATCCCAAATATCCCTTTTTCTTGACTGGTACTGTGCATCCGGAAGAATGCCGGGAAATTTCCGGCTAAAATGAGGAGTGCCCCCGGCGTCTGGTACACCGGAGGCAATTATGAAAAAATTTATCTATTAATCGGAGTGATTTTTTAACTGTCTATATTGTAACAAGTATATATGAACAAATTATGAACGCATCATAAATTTATTGTAATTTCCTCCAATTTTTTTCTTTATATCTCCTGCTTTTTGTTGTTTTTTACAGTTATTATTTTTCGCAAATGTACAACTTGCGCATACAAGTGTCTTTGTGCAGCGAACATTCCACTGTTTTTTACAATTTCAGCTTCGCAAATAAGGAACCGAGATTTGTGGAAACTGCCTCGGACTGCGGCAGCTCGATGGTTTCCTCCTGGATTTCCTCTGCTGCAACATCCTGCAGCGCTTTCATGCTGAGGCTCAGCTTGCCGTCCTTTACTGCAATGACCTTTACTTTTACCGTATCGCCCACCTTCAGCACTGCCGCCGGTGATTTGATACGCTTTTCGGAAATCTGCGATACATGCACCAGACCGCTCAGCCCGTTGCCGAGATTGATAAACGCACCGTAAGGCTGGAGGGATTCTACTGTCCCCTCTGTCACAAGACCTACCTCGACGTTGGAGATTCTTGCTTTTTTCTCCTCAGCCTCGCGCTCGCGAAGGATTTCCCTTGCGGAAAGCACCAGCTTTTTATCCTCCTCGTCCACATTGATGACGCGCAGCTCAACATCCTTTCCAAGCCATTCTTCCAGATTCTCCACATAGTTCAGCGACAGCTTCGACGCCGGAACAAATCCGCGGATTCCTTCCACATACACAACTACGCCTGCTTTTACCACGCCTGCTACCTTTGTCTTAATAATCGTCTGCTTTTCCATGAGCGTCTCCAGCCTGTCCCATGCAAGCACATCGTTCGCTTCCTTGCGCGACAGCATGATCTGTCCCTGTCCGCCGTCTCTTCGTACAACCGTCGCGGAAATTTCGTCTCCGATATGAACCTCTTCCTTTACGTTGAAATTCGGATCGTCGGTAAAGTCCTCAATGCGGATCACGCCCTCTGTGTAGTATTTCAGATCCAGAGTAACCTCCGTGTCTGTCACGCCGATTACCGTACCGGTAAGCACATCGCCCTCATGAATCTGTTTGAGAGAAGCGTTCAGCTCCGTCTCGTAATCCGCCATGCTCTCCACAGGCGCTTCCGGCGCTGCTTCTGCCTCCGCTGCCGGCCCTTCCATCGTCTGCACGGTTTCCGCTGCCGCTTCCTCAGCCGCCTGCACCTGTGTGAGTGTTTCTGTTACTTTTGTTTCTTCTGTCATTGTGTTGACCTCCCTGCCTTTTTATCTGGAGTATAACACTTTTTCACCTGCATTTTCAATACCTTTGCACACTTTAGAATTCCAGTTTCGCTTTCTGTTCGAACGCTTCCGTTATATCAAACGCGCGAATGATATCTGACGCGGCAAGGTAGAAGCTGTCATTGATATAAAGCCCGCGCACGTCGTCGTATGCGTACCAGTAATACTGCCGGCGTCCACCCTCGGAGAGATTGTAAGTGAGAAGGTTCTCAAAGCCCTTTTCCTCATCATAAGAAAATACCAGATAATTATCGTCACACACAAAACCAAGCAGATTTTTTTCCGGGTCGGCCAGAATCGCTTTATAGTTGTCAAGCCCCGCGCAGTAGCTGGCGCCCTTGATCACATAGCGGCTGATTTCCGTCACATTGGAAGGATCTGAGATGTCAAACATGGACAGCTTAATCCCCGTCGTCGCTCCGGTGTCTTCATCCGCCTCGTACCCGATGCCGAGAAGCCTGTCCTCCCCGTAAAAGTGCAGGTAGGACGAAAAGCCCGTCACTTTCAGCGCTCCGATGATCTGCGGGTTCCCGGGATCCGACAAATCTACCGAAAACAGCGGGTCAGTCTGCTTAAAGGTCACAAAGTATCCGGTATCCCCAAAAAATCTTGCGGAACGGATCGTCTCTCCCGGAGCGATATCAGCAATTTTGCCCACCAGCTCCATCTGTGCATTGTAGATGTACAGGGCGTTGATTTCATCGCCGCTGTTCCAGTCGGTCGCTACCACGCGCAGATAACCGTCATACTCGTCGAGAGAAAATGTATCGTTCAGATAGCCCTGCAGCTCGGCAACGCCGATCCCGCGTATATTCCCGTTTTCATAGGAAAACTTCATGATCTTTGTGACATCGCCGGTGCCTTCTCTCCACTCCCGGCAGCAGATGTAAATGCTCTGTCCGCTCACATAAAACTGCTCTGCGCCGGACACGACCGCCTTGTGCGCCGTCATTTCCGACGGCTGTTTGACATTCACGGAACCGATCACCAGGTAGCTTGTACTGCGCAGCTCGTCCGGCACGTAAATGTCCGCCGCTTCCATGCGCACACCGTCTACCAGCGGCATAATCCCGCTGTCCTCCTGCGTGTCCCTGATCACCGGCTGGAACTGCGTGAAAAGATATACATAATCCCCCACCTTCCTGCTGCTGTGATAATAGCCTTCCTGCTCCACGCTTCCGGTCAATATCGGGTTTTCCGGGTTTGAAATATCATAGGTGACTACTTTTGCGTAATCGTAATACTCTGTATAATAGACATCGGATGCATCTTCCTTCATGCTGCTTTTCGTGCCGCTCGTTACAAGATTCAGAATATTTCCGCTGATATACATATCGCGCACAGATTCATCAAGAGATTCCGGTTCGATCGTCTGAATCAGCTCCATCTGCTCCCCATTGGCGCTGATAATCTTCACCGAACTGTTTCGTTTCATTATATAAATATACTTCCCGTCTGTCTTTACAATGTCTCCCTCGTCGACGCCCAGCTCCCGCAGGTTCGTCTGTGAAAAGTCAGCCCCCGTATCCGCAGCGGACGCCATGCTGCTCATAGACGCCGAATCCTCTACTGCCATTTCCTGCGTCGCATATGCAATATCCATCTTCGCATAGGAAGCATTTCCCGTACTCTGGTATTCCCTGAGCCGGTTATAGAGGGTCTCCTCGCTTTCAACCGGAGCGATGCCCTCCTGCAGGGCGACGTCTCCGGCGGAATTTTCCTGTACTGCGGCACTTTCGTTTCCTGAACTTTCCTTCTGTACTGCGGCTGCTCCGGCATCCTGTGCATCTGCGTTTTCTGTGGCGGCTCCGGCGTCCTGTGCATCTGCGTTTTCTGTGGCGGCTCCGGCATTCCGCGCCGCTCCCGCACCTGTTTCCGACTCCTGCAGGGATGCAGCGGTCATTCCGGGCTGCCCGCTGTCCGTCAGCCGTCCCTCCGTGACGCCGACATTACGCCCGGCAAAAAATACCAGCGCAATAACTGCCGCCTCCGCAAGTGCAATCTGACATTTCTGCGAAAAAGTAAGCAGCTTCTTTCTGTCTGGCCCTTTCTTCCCTCCGTCCTCCAGCTTTTTCTGCATGTTTTCCGGGCGGAGCGTCTCCGGCAAATCGACCTTCTCCGCCGATTGTCTGATCTGTTCCATTAAATTTTTTTCATCCATCATGTTCCCCTCCTCGTTATGCTAACCAGGCTTCCATTTTTTCCAGCGCCCGCTTCTGTCTGGAGCGCACGGTACTGTCATTCATCTGAAGCGCCTCGCCGATCTCCCGGCTGCTGTAGCCGCCAAAAATATGCATGGACAAAATCAATCGCTCCTCGTCTGCAAGGCGCGCAAACGCCGCCCTTACATCCAGCCGCTCATCTGCGTCCCCTTTTTCTTCACGCAGATCCTCCGGCAGCTCTTCTGTCTTTTCCGTATACAGCTTCAGACAGCGGCGGCATTTGTTGGAAAGAATTTTAAAAATCCACGCCTTAAATGATTCGTCTTTCTTCAAAGAACCGATCTGTGCCCATGCATCGGCCACCGTATCACTGACCGCATCCTCCGCGTCGTGACTGTTTTTCAGCGTGTAGAGCGCAAAACGATACAGCTCCCGGTACACGCCGCGGTACAGCTCCGCAAAAGCGTGCGTATCCCCTCTTTTTGCCTGTTTTACTAATTTTATCTGTTGATCCATAAGCTTTCCTCTTTTTTGTGTGGTATCCCTTTTCGAATTCGAAATATTCACCCATGTGAAGCATCTGATCTACGGGATGCCCAATGGATTACCTTTACGTATATATAGTGTCTGATTTGCAGCGTTTTGTTGCATAGAAATTAAATTAATTTGTATTGGATCTCACCATTTACATTTTATCGCCGCAAACAATCTTCATTTAAAAAATGATACCAGTACCCCTCCGGTTCCGTACTTCCGGTACTCGCTGCCTGCAGGCTCTCTTCCGCCGCACCCGGGTTATCCGCTGCCCCCATCCATGCTGCTTCCTTATAATAAGGAAAGCCGGACATCCTCGCAAGATGCTTCTCCTGCATATTCCGGAAGCTTCCCGGCACCGCAAGTACAAAACGTCCGCTCGCATGACAGCCCAGCATCAGATGATGATACTGCGCAAATGCCTGCCGCAGAAAAGGATTTTTCCCAAACTGCCATTCCTCGCGCGGCAGAAAAGAAAGATCCTTGGGCGCGATGCTGATGCACTGCATGATTTCCTCATCTGCAAACGGCCGGATCTGCGGATAATGCTGCAAAAAATTGTTCCAGCGCCCGGCAAGGCTTCCCGGCCAAGCCGCCCGCTCCGGCACTGTTCCCGATACGCTCTGCGCATGTATGCCCTCGCCGGTTTCCTGCCGCGGCTTATCCCCGCCCGTCGGTGTATCATTCTCCTGCGCCCTCTCCTGTTCCGTCAAAGCACCATCCGCCTGTGCTTTTTCCACGTTCGCCAAAGCGCCGTCCACCCGTACCTTTTCCACGCCTGTCAAAGCTCCCCCAAGGCGCACGCTTTCCGTACCTGCCAGGGCACTGTCTGCGTGTGGTTCCGTCTCGCCCGTGCTCTCCTCAGCCTCCTGGTCGGTAAACTGATCCACCGCTACCGGCTCGTCATCCCAGATGGTTATGTAATTTTCCCCATTGCCTCTCAGCCAGATTCCCCGAAGCGCCCCGGAAGGGTACGCCGAACCGCCAATACCTGCCGCCTGGCTGATTGTCTGGAAATCGTATGCATGATTTTTCATTTCCACGCTGCCAAGCAGAATGCCGTAAATATGCCGCGGCTTTCTCACAAAGCCATAAACCTTCAGTTCCCCTCTGTCCGTCCCGGCCGGCTGAAGATGCAGGCGCAGCCGGAACACGCCGCTGCGGATCTCCACCTTCGCGTATCCGCAGTTAGTCTGTTTTCTTCCCCTCTGATATTCATAAATATACGATATAAAACGACGATATTCTGACACGTACTTACTCCACGTTTCCGTTTTCATAAGTATATGCCAGAATATCGTTTTCATGTCATATGTCTGCTACAGTCAGCAGTCAGATTTTGCCGGGTTTACTTCTCCTTCTTCGCGCGCGGCTTACGTCCCGCCGTCTTTTTTTCCGCCGGTTTGCTTTCTGCGGTTTTCTTCGCCGCCGGTTTGCGCTCCGCATATTTAAATACCGCAACGCCGTATGGCGGCAGTTTATACTCCAGATGATACGGCTGTCCGTCGCTCTCGCCCTTCACTGCCTTAAAGGTCGCAGGCTGCTCCTGTCCGGTTCCGCCGAAGCGCTCCTCATCGCTGTTTAAGACAAGCTTATAGCTTCCGGACTGCGGAACTCCCACCTGGTAATCGTCTCTTGCCACCGGCGTAAAGTTGATCACAAACAGCAGGTTGCTCTTTCTGTCCGCGGAGTGACGGATAAAGCTGAAAATACTTCTGCTGGAATCATTCGCGTTGATCCACTCGAAGCCCTCCCACGACTGATCCAGCGTATACATTGCCGGATCGCCTTTATACAGATGAAGAAGCTCTTTTACGTACTCCTTCAACTGACAATGCTTTTCCTCGCCGAGCAGGTACCAGTCAAGCTCCCGTGCCTCGCTCCACTCCTGGAACTGTGCGAACTCCTGTCCCATAAAGAGCAGCTTTTTACCCGGATGCGCAAACATATACGCATAGCCTGCCCGCAGGTTTGCAAATTTATCGTCGTAAAGACCAGGCATCTTATTGATCATAGAACATTTCAGATGCACCACCTCATCATGAGACAATACCAGAATGAACTTCTCCGAAAACGCATAGGTCATGGAGAATGTCATCTTGTTGTGGTTATAGCTTCTGAAATACGGATCGAGCTTCATATAATCAAGAAAATCGTGCATCCAGCCCATGTTCCATTTCAGACTGAAGCCAAGACCGCCGTCCTTCGGCTCGCCCGTCACCTGCGGCCACGCTGTTGATTCCTCAGCGATCATCATCACGCCCGGATTTCTCCTGCGGACGATACTGTTCAGATGGCGGAAAAACTCGATCGCCTCCAGGTTTTTGTTTTCTCCGTATTTATTCGGCACCCACTGCCCGTCAGAGCGTCCGTAATCCAGATACAGCATGGAGGCCACGGCGTCCACGCGCAGACCGTCAATATGGAAATGCTCCACCCAGTAAAGCGCATTTGCAATTAAGAAATTGCGCACCTCATTTTTCTCAAAATCAAATACCTTGGTACCCCAGTCCGGGTGATCGCCCTTTCTCGGATCCGCATATTCAAACAGCGGTTGTCCGTCAAACTCGGCAAGACCGCACGCATCCTTCGGGAAGTGCGCCGGTACCCAGTCCAGAATAATGCCGATTCCGTTTTTGTGGAAATAATTTACCATGTACGCAAAGTCCTCCGGGGTGCCGTAACGCGCCGTCGGCGCATAGTAGCCCGTCACCTGGTAGCCCCAGGAACCATCGAACGGATGCTCGGCAATGCCCATCAGCTCCACATGCGTGTAGCCCATATCCTTCACATAATCTGTGATATGATGTGCAAACTCACGGTAGTTGTAAAAACCCTCCGGGTTTTCATCTGTCGGCGCATGCTTCATCCAGGAGCCCGGATGCACCTCATAAATCGACATCGGCATCGCATCAATATCCTGCTTCCCGCGCTTCTCCACCCACGTCTTGTCACTCCACTTTAAATTGAAGATATCCGCCACCTTCGACGCCGTACCCGGACGCAGCTCCGCATGATTTCCAAACGGATCCGCCTTGTAAAGTCTCCGTCCGTCGTGCGTGCAGATCAGGTATTTGTACTGCGTTCCCACCTGTACGCCTTCCACAAATAATTCGTAGATTCCAAGCGGCTCCAGGCGCTTCATTTCATACGCCGGATCCTCTACCCAGTCGCAGAATTCTCCGGTAAGATGAACCTTCGCCGCATGCGGCGCCCATACTGCAAAATGCACGCCCTTTTTTCCGTCGATCACCGTCGGATGCGCGCCGAGTTTTTTGTAGATGTCGTAATGCGTTCCCTGCCCAAACAGATACTGGTCAAGCTCGCCAATACGGATATCGAACTGATTTTCTTCCTTTTCTTTCGCTGTTCCCATAATATTCTCCCTGCCCTTTTATATAATAGTGACTATTCCGTCACATAAATCACTGCTCTGCCCGGCTGCACTTCCGTGCGTACCCTTCCGTTTTCCACCGCTTTTTCTTCCCCGGTGAGGAAATCCGTCACCTTATCCGCCCCAACCGGTATCGAAACCTCCATCCACGCAGGCGCGTCGTCGTTGTTGGCTGCAACGATCACCGCCCGCTCGCCAAGGATCCTCGCATACGCGTACTGGCGTGTGGTCAGAGACAGCTCGCGATATTTTCCATCCGCAAGAACCTCATTGTCCTTTCTGAGCTTTCCAAGCATCCGTATATATTCGGTCAGCTCCGGGTGCCGGTTGTTTTCCAGACATTCCCCCACCAGCAGCCGCGGACGCATCGGGTCGTCGTTCGGTCCTTCCTTTCTTCCCTCGACGCCAAATTCACTTCCATAATAAATAGAAGGAATCCCCGGAAGCGTGTACAGCAAGGTGTAAACGGAAAAAATATGCTCTTTATTATTCAGCTTCGACATAATGCGGTCCACGTCGTGATTGTCCACAAAGGAATACAGCTTTCTCCCGCGGTAAATGCCGCCGTTATCGTCAAACTCACGCCGGATGGTGTGTGCGATCTCAAAATAATTGTGGTCGTTGTGCCCGGAATACAGCCCCTTGTGAAGCTCGTAATTCGTGACGGAATGCAGCACGTCATCGTTCGCCCAGCGCGCATAATCGCCGTGGATGACCTCGCCCATCAGCCAGAAATCTTCCTTCTCCTGCGCCGTCATCCAGCGCATTTCCTTCATAAAATCAAAGTCCAGGCAGTCCGCGCAATCGAGCCGGATGCCGTCGATGTCAAACTCATGAATCCAGAAACGGATGACGTCAAACAGATAGTCCTTCACCGCCCGCTCATAAAGATTCAGATTGACAAGCTCAAAGCAGTTTCGCCAGGCCTCGTAGCCAAAGCCGTCATTGTAGTGCGTATTCCAGCCAAAGTTGATGCCCTTGTACCAACTGCAGTACGGCGAACGCTCGCGGTTTTGCTGGATATCCTTAAATGCAAAAAACTCTCTTCCCGTGTGGTTGAACACGCCGTCCACCACAACCCGGATACCAAGGTCGTGCGCCTTCTGAACAAACTGCTTAAAATCCTCATTGTCTCCGAGGCGCCTGTCCACCAGCCGGTAATCCCTGGTATCATACCCATGGGACGTCGATTCGAACAGCGGACCGATGTAGATTGCCGTACAGCCGATATCCTGCAGATGCGGCAGCCAGTCCTCCAGCTCGTCAAAGCGGTGCGTTACCTCCTCCTGTGTGTTGTATTTCGGCGCGCCCGTCATTCCAAGCGGATACATATGATAAAAAACCGCCTCTTCATACCATTTACTCATTTCAGTTGTAACCTCCAGGTGATGTTTACTGTTTATAATGCCATTTTATGACTTTTTGATACCTTGCATCACGAATTAATGCCGTGCATAAACTGGTGGATCAGACCGCGTTTCGTCTCCTCGCTCACTGTTATGCCAAGCTCCGGCGCCTTCTGATTTCCCATGAACAGAATGTAGTGATTAAAAAGTCCGAGAAACCCAAGCGCAAACTGCTCCTGCCTGCCGTTCATGTTTCCAAGAAGCGGCGCCGCCTCATCAAAAAGCTGCACAGCGAGGTGGTGGATACGGTTGATATACGGCTTCACCGCCTGATAGGTTTCATTCTCCCGTGCAGAGTAGGAGAGGGACATCATCAGCAGATATGCCCGGTAATTAGCGCTGGCGCAGTCTAAAAGCACCGACGCAAAATCGTAGAGCGACTGCTCCACGCTCGTGCGATAATGCGCCGCATGGGAAAGCATCTCCACAAAACCGCCAAGCTTCTGCGCAAGCAGCGTTTCCAGCAGCCCATATTTACTTCCAAAATAATGATACATCGTCGGCTTCGTCACACCCGCCCGCTGACAGATTTCCTGGATGCCGACTGCATCGTACCCCCTCTGATAAAACAGGTCAAGCGCACACGCTAAAATCCGTTCTCTGTTCTCCATATCATACCTTCCAATTTATACCGTCACTCAGATGCTGCTTATACACGGACATTTTCATCCGAAAAGGTATGTCCCTTTCTGTCATAACATATATAACTTCTGCCTACAGTATACCGAACGGTATACTCTTTGTCAAGCATAAAAAATCCATGTACCACAGCGCTGCGATACATGGATCTTTCCTGCTTTTTATTTGATTTTTTTGAAATTCTTTCCTTTCAGAATGACGCGGTCGTTCTCGTCGTAACGCTTACCGGAAATACTGGAGGTCAGCTTGCCGACACCGAAACGGTTGGCATTTTTGATCGCCTTGTCCATGATCTCCTTAACGTCCAGAACCGCCACCGGCTGATCCGGTGACTGCATCGCGCCGATGCACTCATACAGCGCGTCCACAGCGGACACATCCAGAGAGCATCCGTTTTCCAGTGCATAAAACTCGCCGAAATCTACCAGCTCATCGTTCGTCAGCATCGGAACATTTATCGTCACATTAAATTTTTCTGCAAATGCCGCGTTGCGTGCCAGCAAATCCTGCAGGTAGCGCTGCTCATCCTCCAGAACAACCACCAGGCTGTCTGTCTTAAAATCCATCGCCATGGTCATCTGAGACACTGCCTCATCGCTTAAATCTCCCGCTTCCTCAATGATCAGGACGCCTCCCGCCATCTTATTGACGGTTGCCGCGATATCCTTCTTATTGAGGTCTTCCGCGTAAATTTTGGCAACCTTCACGCTTGTCTGACCTTTGCAGCGGCTGATGATCTTTGCAAGAGAAATTGCCAGCGTCGTTCTGCCGTTTCCGGCATCGCCCACCAGCACAACATTTCCGCTGGAAGAGGTTTTATTTGCAATCACACCGCGCATGATCTGCGTCACTGCGCCATTGATTTGCTCATTCATGCCGCTGATCTGTGACCAGAAACCGAGCATAGCTTTTTCTTTCTCGTCAAGCACATCTCTCGTATAATCTTCCGGAGAAACCGCCGGCTGCTCAGATGTTTTCGGTTTCTGCTGCACCGGTGCGGACACCGCCTGCGGCTCCGCAGTCTTTGTCTCCGCTGCAAATACCGCCTGCCGCTCCGCGGTCTTTGTCTCCGCTGCAGGCACCGCCTGCGCTCCTGTCTCCTGACTCTGCTGTGCCTCCGTTCTCTGGAATGCCGCCGCATACGCGCGAATCGGCGTATCCCCGATCTCCTGCCGGATCTTCCTTGATATATCAATCGTCGGCGCTGTCATCGGATCCGCCTTTTGCGCCTGTACGGGTGTTTCCACAACTGTGCGGACTACCGGCTGCACGCCCTCACCCGACGCCTGCTGCCCTGCCGCCGTATCTACAACGGTCCGAACCACCGGCCTTTCCTGCTGTGACGGCACGTTTTCCATCTGCGGCTGCGCACTCTGCTCATCCTTTTGTACCGCCGTACCTGTCAGAATATCATCAATGCTCATCTGCTTCGGAAGCTCTTCCTCCTCCGCCGCTGCCTCTGCGGCTGCCGGCTGCACCAGTGTAGGCGCACTCTCCAGCTCATCGGTGGATGATGCCGGGCGGATACCCGACAAAATCTCGCGCATACTGTTTGCAAGCTCACTCTGCAGATCGATCGTGCTGATATCGTTCACCGGCATTCTCAGTTTCGGCATCTTGATCTCCGGCGCTTTCTCTTCCGGCTCCTCCGGGATCTGCGGCATCACAGGAGCCTGTACTGCCGCTGCGATCTGCCTTTCCGTATCCATAATAATGCTGTCCGCGATCGCATCCTTCTCTGATTTCGGCAGCTCCTTCGTGATAACCTCATCCAACGTCGGCACCGCTTTATCCACTACCTGCTCCTTCGTCTCCATGTCAACGATCTCGCTCGGATTATCATAAACGGTCTGCTGCTCCGGTGTGAGCGGCACATATTTCTTTTTCAGCTCCAGAGCCGCCACCACGTATTTTCCATTGTGGAACCAGAGCGCAAGGTCATCGCATTCTGCCACGCACTTGTCGACCATCCCGGCTTCGTCGTACAGCCTTGCAAGTTCATACGCCCACTGCTCCGTGTACTCCCTGCTTTTTAACTCTTCCAGAACCGCGATCTGCTCCTCCAGCGATGAGCCGCGCCCCTTGTAGATCTCATATTTCAGAATATATTTGCTGTTATCGTTCGGGGAAAGATTCACATACTCTGTGTAATACTCCACTGCATCGTCAAATTCCTGCGTCTGTACGCATGCTTCCGTAAGTCGGTAAAGAATCTGTCTGCTTCCCGGCGAACGGCGATACGCACGGTACAGGATTGCCTTGCCGTCCTCCGCTCTTCCAACCGCTTCATATATCTCACTGATCAGGCACAATGTACGTACACTGCGCACACGTTTCCATTCTATCGTATCTGCAATCTTTGCAGCATCCTCGTAGTTCTCTTTTTCTACTAATTTATTGATCTCTTCTAACTTTGCCTGGTATTCAAATTTGTCCACTTTCATGCACCTCTTATTTATATGTTCTTCCCCTTTGGTAATATAATTCACATAGTTGTAACAATTTTAGCATAACATATGCTGCTTGTCAAAGGGAACACCGTGTTTTTTCGCGCACAGCCGACACTTTTCGCTGCTGTTCACTCCGTTCACAGCAACCTTCGCAAATCCATTTAAAATTCGCTTCGC